>DAOWDZ010000089.1 GCA_030638765.1 Desulfocapsa sp. | reverse complement strand
ATTTTCCCTGCTTGTCGTTAACGTAGAAAAATATAAATATTAGCATAGCAAAGGAAGGAAGAAGATAGCCAGGTACGAAGATCAATTCAATACTGCACTCCTTTTTACAAAAAAAATGCCTTTTCATAATAAGTATTATGGAAAGGCATTGTAGTCATGTTCTTTTGTAAATTACTCGTCGATATCAACCTTCAGAATCTTGTCTCCAGGCTGTAGAGCATCACCAACTTTAGCAGAAATTGAGGTGACAATGCCATCAATTTCTATGTTAACAGGAGTCTGCATTTTCATGGCTTCCATAATGGCAACTTTATCGCCTGCTGCTACAACTTGTCCTTCTTCAACACTTATTTCACAGATATTTCCGGCAAAAGGTGCCCTCATATCACCAGCTTTTGCAAGATCAATTATTTCTTCCTTTGATATTGTTGCAGGTTTGGCAGTCGCACCTTCAGGGAGGTCAGCCTCAAAGTTGTATACACGCTGGTGGTGATCAACGTTTAAGTAGACGCTGGTTTCACCATCATCATCGACGATGGAAGGGCCCACTTCTACTCTGTGCTCTTTACCTGTGTGGTCGGTGAAGGTAATGATTTCACCTGGATCAAAACTTCCCTGATGCAGAAAAATCGAAGGAGGCAGTACATAAACTTTTCCGAATTTAGACTCAAATTTAAAGAACTCAACGGCGTCGTTGGGATGTTGCAGATAGAGTACCAGTTGCTTATCGGTAGGTTCCCCACCAATTCTCTCAACGAGGGTTTCCCTTTCTTTAGCGATATCCATATCACTGATATCTTCAACACCACCTTCTTCTTCAAGAACTTTTTTCCAATCCTGACCAAGGACTTTTTCATAAATCCATTCATCGGGTTCGTAGAAAGGGAAGGGGCCATATTTTCCTAAGAGCAAATTCCGTAGATCTCCTGATGCATTTCCATAACGTTCACCGCCTTGAACATTGGAAACAGCGGTGGTCCAGAGAATCTGTGAACCTGGTGTTACAGACCAGTAATTTCCAAGTTCTTTTTGAACTCTTGGGAGTTCTTTATGGAGGATATCTGGCATCTTATCAAGAAAACCTCCTTTGACAGCCTGCTCGAGGCTGGATCCCATGGCTCCACCGGGAAGTTTATGAATCTGGACGGTGGGTTGGAAGCCTTTAATTTGAGACTCAAAAGCTTCATAGTGCTGCCTTTCGTCTCGTATATCCTCAGATGTTTCAATTACGGCATCTTCATCAATTGTGGCAGGAGAATGGCCAAGATCTTTCAGGGTTTGGATAACGGTTAAAATTGGAGGAGGTCCATAAAAACCAGTAAAGGAAGCATCGGCAGCATCAACTATGGTTGCTCCATTTTGAACAGCAGCTACAATACGTCCTACGTCATTACCATCGGTATTATGTCCATGGTAATGAATGGGAAGGTCTGGATATTTCTGACGAATTGTATCTACAAGCTCACCAATACGTTTAGGTGTTCCAAGCCCACCGTGGTTTTTTATACAAAGAACGATATCACTACCTGTAACATCAAGTATTTCTTTAACCTTAGTGAGGTAGAAAGCATCGGTATGCTCTGGGCCAGTGGAAAAGCAGATACAGGGTTCATTGATTTTTCCAGCCTTTCCAACTTCTTCAAATACCGCCTGCATATTTGGTATGTAATTCATAAAATCAAAGGTACGCCAGACATCAACATACTTTGCAAATTCTTTAACGGTAAAACGAATAACATTTTGTGGATAAGGCCGATATCCAAAGAGATTCACTCCACGACAAAGGGTCTGAAACATCGTGGTTGGCATCTTCTCACGCAGGATCTCAAGTTTCAGAAATGGATCAACCTGTTTACGCAGGATATCAACATGAACTGAAGCGCCACCTGTGATTTCAAGAGAAAAATAACCGGCACGTTCTCGTGATTCTGCAGCGAGTATATCGGTATGCAAAAGAATTCTATTTTTAAAATCAGATTGAGAGAGGTCACGGGCAGTATTGGTAATATGATACCCTTTTGCATTTTGTAACTGCTTAACCACATCAGCAGGTGATGTTCCTTGTACTATTCTTTCCATAGTCATTCCTTCTTCATCAATGTCTGCCTTGTACCTCATTTAAATGAATAGAGGTTTTGGACAGTAATTTAAAATTTCAGTGTTATCTATTTAGGCAGCATATGGGTTTTGCCCACGATGGTGTATTTCTGCAATTAAGTTAGCAAGCTTACTTGCTTCATTATCATTATCATCATATTCAAACAGATCAGGATGTTTATCGAGATATGATGTGTCAAAATCACCTGCAATAAAGTCCGGATCTTTGGCAATATTTAAGTAAAAGGGAATAGTAGTTTTTGGTCCGGCTATTACAAAGTTTTGCAGACAGCGCCTGAGTCGGTCGACTGTTTCATTCCAGGAAAAACCATGAACTGTCATCTTCACAAGAAGCGAATCATACACTTCAGGGATTGTGAAACCTTGATAAACAAAACCATCAAGACGAACACCGTAGCCACCCGGAGATCTGTAAACAGAAACTGTTTTACCACCTTCCGGCATAAAATCCGCTTTGGGATCTTCGGCATTAATGCGCATTTCGATAGCATGTCCGCGTAATTTGATATCGTCCTGTGAAAATGATAGCTTTTTGCCCATGGCCAATTTGATCTGGGTACGAACGATATCAATTCCGGTGATCATTTCAGTTACAGTATGTTCAACCTGTACCCGGGTATTGATTTCCATAAAATAAAAGTTAAATTCTTTATCTATCAAAAATTCAACAGTCCCGGCATTAAAATAGTTAGAAGCCTTGGCAGCCTTAACAGCTGTATTACAGATGGTCTCAAGGAGTTCTTTATCTTCAATCATGGAGGGTGCTATTTCGATCAGTTTTTGATTTCTACGCTGGATCGAACAATCACGTGTTCCTAGGTGGACAGTATTTCCATCGTGATCTGCCATAATCTGGACTTCAACATGCTTGGGGTCTATAACAACCTTTTCAAGATACACGGAGCCATCATTAAAGGCAGCCAGAGCTTCTGCTCTGGCAATGGGGATTTCTTCTTTCATCTGGTCGTCGGATTCAATGAGTCTGATACCACGTCCACCACCACCAGATGTTGCTTTGAGCATGACAGGATATTCAACTTCAGCGGCGAAGGCCAATGCAGTTTTTACACCCTCAGGTCCTGGAGTAAGATTCTCTGTACCTGGTACCATTGGGATACCGGCATCTGCCATGATCTGCCGAGCAATTACTTTATTTCCTAAGTTGGTGACTACTTCTGATGAGGGGCCAATAAAGATAATTCCTGCATCCTCACATGCTTTGGCAAAATTTGCATTTTCAGCCAGGAAACCATATCCAGGATGGATGGCGACAGCACCGGAAGTTTTCGCAGCTTTAATAATTTTATCAATATCAAGATAATCACACCGGGGTCCATTACCAAGCCAGATGGCTTCATTGGCAATACGAATATGACGAGATTCTTTATCAGGTGATTCGTATACGGCAACTGCCTCATAATTTAATTCCTGGATAGCGCGGATAAGTCTAATGGCAATCTCACCACGATTAGCTACAAGTATTTTTGTATTCAAAGCAACTCCTTTCACAGATTAATTCAAAAGTGTAACAGAATTTTCCACAGGAAAAATCCCTGAAAAAAATATGGGGGGAATTAGATAGATTTTTTTTATGTGTTAACAATAAAAAATCAAAGAAACCGTTATCTAACATATTTTTTTTGTAAATGCAAGTGATATTGGTCAATTGGGAGGAAAGTGTTCCGTAACCTAACGAATACTCAGACCATTCTCAAAGCCATTTTATAAAACAAAACTCACAATATCCTTGACACTTCATCTAGCAGAGATATAAGGAAAACAGGTGGGTTGCTACGAGATGAATTAAGCTTTGTCTCGTAGTTCTTAACAACTTAAAAGTGGGTAACTGGTTACTGAAATGGTTAAAACTACCAAACCAAAAGCTAAGAAGGCGGTGAGTACCTCCACTGCTCAGAAAAAGAAGGAAAAAAAATTATATAGCGTGGTTTTTTTTCCTAAATGGTGCAAATCCTGTGGACTTTGTACGGCATTTTGCCAAAAACAAATAATCAAGACCAATGAACTCGGTCTTCCATATATTGACGATATGGATGAATGTATCGGGTGCAGGTTTTGTGAAATTCATTGTCCTGACTTTGCCATTACTATAAAAGCAAGGCATCCAAAGAGGAGGGAAAGCAATGGAAAGCATTGATACTCCCAAAAAGACTTTATTACAGGGTAATGAAGCAATTGTCGCCGGGGCATTAGCTGCCGGTTGTCGTTTTTTTGCTGGTTATCCGATAACACCTGCGTCTGAAATTAGCGAACTACTCTCAGTTAAACTGCCAGAAGTTGGTGGTACTTTTATTCAGATGGAAGATGAAATTGCTTCAATGGGTGCCACTCTAGGTGCTTCACTTGCCGGTGTTAAATCCATGACAGCAACAAGTGGACCTGGATTTTCTCTTATTCAGGAAAATCTTGGTTACGGTTGTATTACAGAGGTACCCTGTGTCATTGTAAACGTTATGCGTGGCGGTCCCAGCACAGGACTTCCCACAAGCCCTGCTCAAGGGGACGTTCAGATGGCCAGATGGGGAACCCATGGTGATCATCCAATTATCGTCCTTGCAGTATCTTCTGTTGCGGATTGCTTTTCTGTAACAATAAAGGCATTTAATTTATCTGAAAAATATAGAATTCCTGTAATTATCTTATCCGATGAGGTGGTCGCTCATACCCGTGAGTCGGTTGTCTTACCAGAGCTTGACCAGATACGCGTTTTTGACAGGGTTAAACCTGACGTACCACCTGAGTGGTATAAACCTTATGCTGACAATAATCGTGGCGTTCCAGATATGGCCACATTCGGCGATGGCTACAGGCATCACGTAACAGGACTTGTTCATGACGAAAAGGGATTTCCTACACAGGATCCCCAGGAGATCGATAAGTTTCTAAAACGAATACATTCCAAAATAAGTAAAGGATTCCAGGATATCCAGATCACCAAGACTTATGAGATGGAAGATGCTGAAGTGTTTGTCATTGCTTATGGTTCTGTCGCACGATCAGCTTTACGAGCTGTTCGTGATGCTAGAAAACTTGGTGTGAAAGCTGGCCTTGTTCAGCTTGTGACACTTTTTCCTTTCCCTCGAAAGGCTGTTGATACCTATTTGCGACAATGCCGTGCTGCAGTGATTCCCGAAATGAACATGGGACAGATGAGCAGGGAAGTTGGACGTGTGAATCAGGCTGGCTGTCGTATTGTGAAACATAATAAGATAAATGGCGAGTTGATTACACCTGAAGAGATTCTTAAACATTTGACAACAGTATGATCTTGCATCAAAACAAGATTAAGGAGAAATAATATAATGCTTGAACGTGCTGAAATCATACGTAAAGAATATTTACGACACGATAAGACCTTTCCACATGTATGGTGTCCCGGCTGCGGCAATGGGATTGTCATGGGTGCCTTGTTACGTGCTGTACACAGCCTTGGCCTCAATAAAGATGAGGTTGTACTTGCATCCGGGATTGGTTGTTCCGGAAGGTTACCTACCTATGTGGATTTTAATACCATCCATACAACCCACGGCAGGGCCCTTACTTTTTCCACCGGCATTAAACTTGCCAAGCCGGAACTCACTGTTCTCACTGTGATGGGCGATGGTGACTCAACCGCAATTGGTGGTAACCATTTTATCCATGCAGCAAGGCGCAATTTGAACCTTACTGCAATTATCATTAATAATTCCACCTATGGGATGACCGGTGGCCAATATTCACCCACAACTCCATTTGGCTCAAAATCCACAACATCCGTTTATGGCCATGTTGAGCATGCCTTTAATATTGCTGAGCTTGCAGCCACAGCCGGTGCCTCTTTTGTTGCTAGAAGTACTGTCTATCATGCAAGTCATATGGAACAGATGCTTAAAAAAGCCATTGAAAAGAGAGGCTTTTCTGTGATGGAAATCATCTCCAATTGCCATGTTCAGCATGGACGCAGGAATAAGCTCGGTGGTGCTGTTGAAATGATTAATGGCTTCAAAGATCGTTCTGTCACTGTCGCCCATGCCGCCAAGATGAGTCCAGAAGAACTTGAGGGCAAAATAACCATCGGCGTACTTGCAGATGTAGACAAACCGATATCAACTGAAGAATATCAGCGTGTTGCAGGTGAGGCCAGAAAGAAAGCTGAAAAAATCACCAAAGCT
>DAOWDZ010000254.1 GCA_030638765.1 Desulfocapsa sp. | reverse complement strand
ATGAAAATGCTGAAGTTACTACAGAAAAATCTTGTTTACGTCATTCCTGTATCCATGATTCTTGGGGTTATTGGTGGAGGGTTTCTTTTTGATGCAAAACCTCTTAAACAGCTGATTATTCCTATTACATTTATCATGATCTATCCGATGGTGACCACCTTGAATACCAAAACTATTTTCAAGGGTGGCGATCTTAAACTGCAGGTGGTGACTCAGATAATCAATTTTATCTTTGTTCCCATCATTGTGTACACCATCGGAAAAATATTTTTTGCAGGTGAGGCGGAAAAATTTGGTCTCTGGGCGGTTGGACTCTTTTTAATTGGAGTTCTTCCCGCATCGGGAATGACCATTTCCTGGACAGGTTTTGCAAAGGGAAATAAAGAAGCCGCAACGAAAATGCTTGTCTTTGGTCTTATTATCGGATCTCTTGCAGCACCTGTGTATACAAAGGTATTTATGGGCGCCACTGTAGATGTTGATATGGTGCATATGTTCCAGCAGATCTGTATCTTTGTTTTTGTTCCGATGATTGCCGGTCTTCTTACGCAAAATTATCTTGTGAAGAAGCACGGTAAAAAAGCATGGATGGAAACCTACAAACCAATGTTTCCTCCATTCTCTGCTTTAGGTGTAGCTATGATTGCTTTCACAGCCATGGCTCTTAAGGCAAAAAATATAATTGCCAATCCTGGTGATATCGTAACTATTATTATTCCACTGATCATTTTTTATCTCTTGTCCTATATAATGTTATCTCTTATAGGAAAGTTCTTTTTTAAACGTGGAGACGCCATCGCCATGGTTTTTGGTGTGGTTATGCGTGACCTTTCCATCGCTCTTGCCATTGCTATGACTGCATTTAAAGAGCAGGGAATGACCATCGCTCTGCTGATCTCAATGGCGTATGTTATTCAGATTCAGTCGGCTGCCTGGTATATCAAACTGGTGCCAAAAATCTTCGGACCTGTTGAGGAGACGACCGCAGACTAAAATCTTGGCCTGGAACTCATTAACGCGACTTTTCGGAATATGTTGTCTGACGGAGAACAATTTCCGAAAAGTCTGTCGGTAAATGGATACAGCCATTGGAGGCGATATGAACGGATCTCTGTTTACAAAAATACTTTATGCAACAGATCTTTCTGAGACTGCAAAAAAAGCAGCTCGATATGCACTGAGTCTGACGAAGGAGTATGGTGCTGAACTCACTGTTATAAATGTAGTGCCAGATCTGGTTGAGGAAATGTCAGCAGGAATGGGCTATGATTTAGCAAGTCATTTTGGACAAGATAAATTGAATAGTTTCTATGAAGAAGGTTTTGAAGAAAGTCAAAAGGCAATGATAGAACGCGTGCTTGTCGTTTTAAAAAATGCAGGCGATGAGCTGGAAGATGGAACTATAAAACCAGAAATTGTGGTAAAGGTTGGTCATCCTGTTCGACAGATTGTTGATTTTGCAAATGAAGGCGGGTTTGATCTGATAGTTATCGGAACACATGGACATAGTATGCTGGATAATCTTCTGCTCGGCAGTGTTGCAAGAGGAGTTGTGAAGACAAGTTCAAAGCCTGTGTTAACAGTTCGGTTGAATGATTAAAGAAGAGTTACCTTGAAGATTGCCTTTTTGTCCCAACTTTTTGTTGTGAGGGAATTTCCCTTTACGCTTTGATTTGAGACGAAATTACTGATTTCTCAAGGCATTTAAATATGTAAAACTGAAAGAATAAATTGTTTATTCTTACTTACTAACTGATGAACCGGGAAATCCGGTATTTTAGGAGATTGCTGCAATGCGTATAGCTATACCAACTAATAATCCTGGAGGCATGGAAGCTTCCCGTTCCGACCATTTTGGACACTGTGATGTCTTTACTCTGGTCGAAGTTGATGCTGATAATAAAGTTACTTCAGTGGAAATGCTACCGGTTCCAGCTCATGGATCTGGTGGTTGTATGGTTCCTGTAAATTTCCTCAAGGATGCCGGAGTGCAGGCCATTGTTGTCGGTGGTATCGGAGCCAGGCCCATGCAGGGGTTTGCTGAGGTCGGAATTGATGTGTACTGGGCAGATCGTGATGCCATTCCAACTGCAGCAGATGTTATGAAAAATTTCACAGCCGGTCAGCTTCCTAAGATGAATGCTGATCAGGCCTGTGGCGGTGGTGCTGCCTGTCATAGTTGATGAGTAGTGCATTGTATGTAAAAGAGTAGTATGGATATATGATATGTACTCTAGTGGAACGGCGAGGGATTCTAGTATGAGTCCTTCCCGTTTCTTTTCTTTTATCTCGGAAGTCGTCGAATATACCTACTTGAAAAATGTCACCTAGACCCAAAAAACTCAGAAAATGTGAAGGCGCTTTTTGTGGCCGTGCTTTTAAGCCCACAGGGACGCCATTATCGAAGCTTGATCAGGTTGAATTGTTTCGTGATGAAATGGAAGCCCTGCGGTTGTGTGATAGAGATGGTCTGACTCAGGAAGAGGCTGGTAAGAAGATGGGTGTGTCTCGTGGAACCATTCAGCGTATTATTACCATCGCCAGAAGAAAAACGGCCGAGGCATTATCTGAAGGCAGGGCATTGGTATTTGTCGATGAAGAGTAACAGAGAGTAGGGGGCCTTTTCCATTCTTTTTTCTGCCCCATAGTCAGCTTTTGTTCTATCTGTTCTCTCTGGTCTTATGGAATTGTATATCAGGCCATTTTTCCATAAAGAAGTTGAGCATCCATTCGTTTTGTGCCAGATAGGTGAGGAATCCTTCCGCATCTGTTGCGAGTGCCCCCTGGTTTTTCTGCTCAAATTCGGCCATTTTCTTTTTGTCTTCACATTCCACCCAGCGTGCAGCCTGGAAGTCAATTGGTTCATAGATAGCTTCGACACTGTATTCGTTTTTCAGCCTGGCGACGGTGACCTCAAATTGCAGAACTCCAACTGCACCCATGATATATGATGTCCCAATCTGGGGGCGAAAGACTTGAATAGCACCCTCTTCAGCAAGCTGCTGCAATCCTTTCTGGAGTTGTTTCATTTTGAGTGGATTCTTAAGGATAACCCGTCGAAAATGTTCTGGGGCAAAATTGGGAATTCCTGTAAATTTCAACTCTTCTTTTGTAGTAAAAGTGTCTCCAATTTTGATTGTTCCGTGGTTGTGCAGTCCGATAATATCCCCAGGCCACGCTTCTTCCACGTTGGCTCTATCCTGCGCCATAAAGATGGTTGCATTGGCTAGTGTTATATCTTTCCCTAAACGGTGGTGTTTTACTTTCATGCCCCGTGTGAACTTTCCAGAACATATCCTGAAAAATGCTATGCGATCACGGTGGGCAGGGTTCATGTTTGCCTGAATTTTAAAGACGAAACCTGAGAAATTCTCTTCTTTGGGATCTACGTCTCTACTTGCTGCGGCACGTATACTTGGCTGAGGTGCCATTTCGACGAAGGCATCAAGAAGTTCCTGAACTCCGAAATTATTAACAGCAGAACCAAAAAAAACAGGAGTTTGACTTGCACTCAGGTAATGTTCATATTCAAGAGGATTGGCTGCACCTTCAAGAAGTTCAATGTCATCACGAAGAACGTTTGCGTCATGATTGCCTATTATGTCATCAAGGCGGGGATCGTCAAGTGATTCTATTGTGATACCACCTTGATCCCGGCTGCCCTTTCCAGAAGTAAAGAGATGAATCTTTTTCTTGTAGAGATTGTAGACACCTTTGAATGTCTTTCCCATGCCAATCGGCCAGGACATTGGGGTACATTCGATCTGGAGTTTGTCCTCTATGTCTGCAAGTATATCAAGAGGATCCATTCCATCACGGTCAAGCTTGTTGATGAAGGTAATAAGAGGTGTGTTTCGCATTCGACAAACCTCCATTAATTTTTCAGTCTGTGCCTCAACACCCTTAGCAGAATCAATGACCATAATTGCAGAATCAACAGCCGTGAGTACCCGATAAGTATCTTCAGAAAAATCCTGATGACCTGGAGTGTCGAGTAGGTTTATCTCATATTTACCATAGGTGAATTTCATCACCGAGGTGGTGACGGAAATACCACGTTCCTGTTCAATGGCCATCCAGTCACTGGTGGCATGGCGGTCTGCTTTTCTTGATTTAACAGCACCAGCCATATTGATAGCGCCACCATAAAGGAGGAGCTTTTCAGTGAGGGTGGTTTTACCAGCATCGGGATGGCTGATAATGCCAAAGGTACGCCTTTTTGCTATTTCCTGTTCCTGCTGTTTGCTCATTGGAAGAATCTATTTAGATTTAT
>DAOWDZ010000159.1 GCA_030638765.1 Desulfocapsa sp. | reverse complement strand
TATTGAGGGAAAAGTATGATTTTTCTTGGTTGGCGAGATCTGAACTAGTTGTTGCGAAAATGTTGCGTTTTGACTTTATGTGTCGCTAAAGTGTGGCGTTCGCATGCTAGCGCGACACAAACGCAACATTTAACTATGTTGGGAGGATGAGGACTTTACTATATCGCTGGCTATGCCAATACGCTGCATTTTTCGATACAAAGTGGATCTATCAATATTGAGCATACGTGCTGCTTTTGATTTATTCCCTCTGGCTCTTTTTAAGATATCGATGATTTCGTCACGTTCACTCACATATGGTGGGAGTGTTGAAACATTGCTCTGGTAATGTGTAGGAGGCGTATTGAGATGAGAGGGGCCAGTAGGTTTTTGAATCTCATCAGGAAAGTGCTCAAGTGAGATTGTAGAACCTTCACACAATATACATGCCCTTTCAATAACGTGTCTAAGCTCTCTTACATTGCCAGGCCATGAATATCTGGCAAGTGCTTCAATGGCCTGGTCAGACACACCATGGATGTTTCTTTTCAGTTTTTCACGAAAGAGAGAGAGAAAGTGATGCACAAGGATGGGAATCCCACCTTTTCTGTCACGGAGAGGGGGCAGGTTGATTTCAACAACTTTTAAGCGGTAATAGAGATCTTCCCGAAAGCTGCCATCTTTTACTTTTTTGGTAAAATTTACATTTGTAGCAGCAATGATACGTACATTTACCTGAATGGGATTATCTTGTCCAACTGGAGTGAATGTTTTTTCCTGGAGAAACCTGAGGAGGCGCAACTGCATTCGTGGAGAAACATCTCCAATTTCATCAAGAAACAATGTACCATTATGAGCCTGGAGTAATTTTCCTTCGCGGTTTCTGTCAGCTCCAGTGAATGCTCCTTTAACATGACCGAAAAGTTCACTTTCTAATAATTCTTCCGTTATTGCCGCGCAATCAACCTTGATGAGTGGCATGTCGCAGCGTCCGCTTTCAGCATGTAATGCTTCAGCAGCAAGTTCTTTTCCAGTGCCGGATTCACCGGTTACAAGAACTGCAGTATCAACCTTACCTACATTTTCAATGAGGTTGTAAACAAGTTGCATTGCTTTGCTCGAACCTACATATCCATGAAATTTATTCCTTGAATTGATGCCTATTTCAGGCTCAGGCATGGTGATATCACGGGCTATTATAACGACGCCATTGAACTCATCTTGTCCATCTTCAAGAGGGGCAGCATTGAGACTTATGATTCGGATATTCCCATCCGGTTTTTTACATTCAATCTGGTGTTCTCGTACTTCCTTTCGATTAGACAAAACTCTTTTGGCATCCTGAAGACATGCCTTACCCATTTCATTGGAATATGTTTCGAGAAGATTGGTTTTTTGAGGTGCAGTCTTTATTGTGGTGTCGGGGAATTGAAGCCATTGTTTTGCTGTGTCGTTAAGCTGGACAATGTTCATTTTATTATCGATGGTAATTATAGCATCACGAACAGAACTGAAGATTGCCTCGAGGTAGCGCTTAAACTTTTCATTTTCCTGAAGAAGTTCTTTTCTTTCATTTTCAAGCTGCCAGTGCTTCAACGCCTGTCTTACAAATTTTAATAATGTCTCTTTATTTACAGGTTTTGATATATAATCGAATGCTCCATACCTGACAGCTTCTGCAGCTGTGTCAAGATTTGGAAATCCTGTCACCATTACAACCGGGCATTTTATGCCGGCCTCACGTATTTTACAGAGAAGGTCAGTTCCTTTTTCACCTTCAAGAACAATATCACTTATTATGAGGTCAAAGGTGTGGTTTTTAATTTCAATCAGTGCTTCAGCAAAAGTGGATGCGGTTGTTATTGGTCCGTACCCTTCGCGTGCAAGAAACATCTCAAACGTAAGACGAATACTTGCTTCATCATCAACGATTAGAATACGCGCATCTTTGTCTTCATATACAGAATCCTGTAGATCTTCAGATTTAAGATTGAGGAAATTCAATGGTCATTTGTGTGTACTTGTGAATAATAGAATCAACCTTAATAGTCCCGCCATGATTCTGGATGATTCCATAACTGATACTAAGACCTAACCCTGTACCTTTTCCAGATGGCTTCGTTGTAAAGAATGGATCGAATAATCGATTGAGTATCCCTTGGGCAATCCCTGTTCCAGTATCTTTTATTGTGATTCGAGTTGTTGGATTCCCTTCTTTTTTGAGAAGGGGATAGCACTTGATAGTGATATTTTTATCGGGAGAAGAGTTGGGGTATCGATCATTGAGAGCAAAACGGGAATTGCTTAATAAATTAAGAATAACCTGCTGAAGTTGAGTGAAGTTACCATTAATTTGACATGATTTAGATGAAAACTCTGTTGTGACCTTAATGCCATCTTTTTTAAGCTGATGGGCAACCAGAGAAAGACTGTCGGTTAAAACCTGCTTAAGTTCAATTGGTTCATTGGTATTTACATTTTCCCTGGCAAATGAGAGTAGGTTTTTAATTATTAAGGCAATTCGTTCACCTTCATTTACTATTCTACCTAGCAATTCAGCCTGCAATGAATCCTTTTCGCTGTCATCAAGGAGTAGCTGAGCGAAATTAATAATCCCTGTGATGGGATTGTTATCTTCATGAGCAACACCGGCTGCTAGTTCTCCAATAGCTGCCATCTGAGCAGTACGAATGGAATCGGCTTTTCTCATCTCGTCGCTGGTGAGTTCCCTTGCGACCAGTAAAATTTTTCTGATGGTGCTGTCTTTGTCTTTAACGGGAGAAATGGTTAAAAGATATTCACCGTCAAGGCCAGGCAGCTTAGTTTCTTCAACACGTGGCTCACATGTTAATAGGAATTCTTCAAGGGGACATTTAGTATGGGGAAGGCTACCGCCATGAATAATAGTGCAGATTCCCTTGCCTATAATTTCAGACCGTTTTTTACAAGCGGCATTCAGTGCTGCATTATTGGCATCAAGGATAATACCCTTGGGGGTAACTATCAGAACAGGATCCTGAATGGCCTGAAAAAGTTCGTTACTACCATCGACGACGTGAGCTATATCTAATGTCGTCATGTTTGAGATGGCTTGTGTGGTTGTGTCTTTCATTATAAAATTGTTAATGAAGAGTTATTAAACTGAAAGAGTTGAAAGGGTGTTGTCTTGTTTTGGCTTTAAAGGTTAGTGGTTGATGAGTAATCAAAAAGACCGCCCAGGAAGAGGCGGTCTTTTTAATTATAATATTAAATCAGTGATGTTCTTTCTGATCAAATACTTTACCAAAGACTCGTTCACCCATGAGAAAGCCAAAGCCAACAACACCTACGCTTCCTAAGACTACAGCAAATTCAAAGACTGAAGGCACATAATCAAAATAGGTTGGAGCGTTGTCCCATCCAAGAGTTCCAGGAACAAGGAGTCCTGCTGCAACAAGGTCGTAGCGAGCTACAAATTGTCCAAAAAGGATCAGGAAACCGGCAAGGGACATCATTCCAATGTTCTGGAGGCGGGATAAGATTATCAGCATAAGTGGAATGAGTAGTCCAACGCACACTTCAAGAACCCAGAAGTTGATGGAAAGAGGGCCGGATATTAAAGCGTCTGCGGCAATTCGACCAAGTTCTGCACCACCAACAAAGTACATGATGAGGCGCCAGAATGTGGCAACAGAGTAAAGTACAAGAACAAGAGCCATAGCCTTGCCAGCACTTTTCACACCATCTTTTACGGCCTCACTCATTTCTTCACCACGGATTTTATACGCAAGGTGATTGAAAAAGACAGTGGCAGCAGCACCTGAAAGAAAGGCAGCGGTCAGGAAGTAAATTGGAAGTTGTCCGCCGTACCAGTAAGGTCTTGCTGGGAGAGTGGCAAAAACACCACCAAGACAGCTATTAGCCAGAACTTCAGCAACGGCTCCAATGGTTCCGAGAATTACAGCTATGCGTCCAAGACCGGTAACTATTCCGAAAAACTCAACTATCATACATCCAACAGCCATACCGTAAAGAGTTCCCATCCACCAGATGTTGGAGGTTGGGTTAGGGGAGAGGATGTTGTAGATAATCATTCTATGAGGACTCGCTATCTCTACGCCAATAGTCGCAAAAGCACCTAGAATACAGATAATGGACATCCATACCATTCTATTACTGACAATGGCCATTCGTGTTCCACCGAAAAGATGGGAAATGGCAGCGTAGATACAGAGTCCGGTGGAAGTGATAGCCCAGAAAGCGTAAGTGGAAATTAACATACCCCACGGTACATCACGGGTATAGTTGTACATATTCTCATGGCCAAAGAAAAAGGAAGCGACACCGCATCCAAGTCCTACGACTATGACTATAAGGAAGAAAATCGTTGCCCGGTTTATCCCGGGAGTTGCCAGACGTGTATCCTGTGTCTGGGCAAATATATCTGTAATTGTATTGTTCGCCATTGTAATCTCCTGCACTAATATTTAATCAGGCATGTTACCTGATAATCTAAATATTGTTTTTATGTTTATAGGTGGTTGCTTGGAAGTATAAAAATACCGATCAATGACCACTTGGTGCGTGAGCTTCTGCCGCAGCATGGGGATCAACACCCATCATCCGATCATACCCCTTAGTTCCTATGTGACAGGTATTGCAGAGAGTATTGGAAGCAAATGCGGTCTCGCCATCGTGGCATGTACCGCAGTAGCGACCTTCATAGAGAGATTTCATGGTGAAGTCGGGTGCATTTTCAGCAGCGCCAAGTTTCATGGAAAAGGCTTCATTATGGCAGGAGTCACATTCCAATCCATATTCTTCAGTATGAACGTTATGGTAGAAAACTACGGCTTTAACTGGCTTGGTCCAAATAATTGGATCTTCAGGGACTACATGGCATGCAGTACAGTTTGTATCTGAGTCAAAGGCCGTTCTTCCATCATGGCAAGCACCGCAAAACTGGCCTTCAGCAAGAGAAGCCATGGTAAGTTTTCCGGTTTTTGGGGCAACTCCACGCTGCATGGCAAAAAGTTCTGCATGGCATGCGTTGCAGTCAAGCCCTATCGTATCGGTGTGAATTCGATGGTCAAATATTACTTTGACTGGTTTCTCCCAGATGATGGAACTCTTCGGTCCAAATGCTTTCACATCGTAATCATCTGTGGCTGATGCATTGCTAACCAGCAGAAAACTACCTGCAAGCATGGCTGCACCAACTGTTTTAAATAATTTTGTATTCATTTTTCTGATCTCCTGGAATCTGAGTAATGTGCGGTAAGTAGCTCCACCGTATTGAAAGTGTATTCTGGCGGTAGTTACAAAATTTGTATTATAGGCCTATACGTTTGTGTAGAAAACGTTAGGTAAGGCCCCGCATTCTGGTCGAATTACCCAGATTTTATTGTCAGGTTTGTGAAGAATTTTGTAAATTTCTGTGCTTGTATCTTTTATATCTCCAAATATACGAACATCGGCGGGACATGCTGCAGCGCAGGCAGTGTCTTTATGACCCTCAGCGAGCCGTGTATCAAGACAGAAATTGCATTTATCAATGGCATATTTGTCGTGACTGAAATATCTGGCATTGTAAGGACAAGCTGCCATGCAGGTTTTGCAGCCAATGCATTTGTCATAGTCCATAACAACTATACCAGTTTCGGGATCCTTAAAAGTTGCCTTTGTAGGACAAACACGAACACAGGGAGGGCGATTGCAATGGTTACAGAGAATAGGTCTGAACTCGCGTTTCTCTACACCGTCTATTGTTGTAAGACGTTCCTGGATGTCAGTACGCCATGCGCCATGACCCTTTGGGACGTGGTTTGTTTCTCTGCATGCATCAAGACATTTTTCACAGTCAATGCAATTGTTTTGTCGCATAACCATGCCGTAATGTTTGGTGTATGGATATTGTCCTTCCACCGGGATTACGGAATCACTATTTCCTCCTTTAGCCGTAGAGACCGAAGTGAGAGAAAGTACTGTTCCCCCAAGGAAAACTCCAGTAACCGCTAGGCCCATTTTAAGAAAATTGCGACGTTCGTCCGAGGGTAAGGTTTCGATTCCCTCATTCTTTTCCCCTTCTAACTTGTTAATGTCCATTCTACTCCTCCAAGTACGTAAAACACATTGATGTAACCATATAAACCGGAAGCTTTATATTGTTAAAACCGGCAATTATAAATGAAGCCTCATTCAGTTAAGAAGTTGGCAAAAAAACGAATGACCCATGTAAGACATTGAAAAATTGTCTCATAAGCTCATTAACACAAGTGTTGCGCAACAATAATGCAACACTTGTTGCTGGTAAAATACAGTGAATCCCAAGGGTGTCAAGTTTTATTTACATCTCCTGTTTTGTCTTTTCGTTGAATTATGGTTTGAAAACCCAGTTTATCATTAAACTTTATATAGATATCATTGAGTAATGAAAAAAAATCAGGGAAATTTCGAGTTCTTTTTTTCAAAAATAGAGTATGTATCTGAAGAGAAATTGCTTTGATAC
>DAOWDZ010000203.1 GCA_030638765.1 Desulfocapsa sp. | reverse complement strand
GTCTTTGGGTTGTTCAGTCTCAAACGGGAGATGTATAATCTTGCTCTTTTCTATAAATTTCCAAAACAAGGAGCAAAGTTACTGGGTCAAATTGATCAGTTAAAAAAATCTTCTGAGGTTGCTGAGATTTTAGAAACCCTCGGGAAGAATACTCGGGAAGTATGGTTAAATACTGAAGTAAGAATACGCACAAAAGGACTCTGGGCATACTATGATCCTGCTAATCGTATTTTAAGAAAAGAGATAGATAATCCCATTGAAATCCTTATTCTTGCTGACAGCACCCAGTCCTGTTATTCCGTTTTAGGTATTTTGAATCAAACCTTCCCGCCCATTCCACGAACTATTCGTGATTTCATAGCCAATCCCAAGCCCACTGGCTATCAAGGTCTGCACGCAAGAGCTATTATCAAGGGACAAAAATACCTGTTTAAAATTCGAACAAAAAAGATGGCTCGTCGGGCTCAACGGGGATTGTTTAAGGATTGGAACTCAAAAAGCACCACGCAACGGCAATTTATTAAGGAAATTCAGGAATTGTTCGATGTGATCGGTTCTGATGAGGGGGGGTCCTACCGTGATGTTATTGCGGCCAGTGGTAAAAAAGAAATTTACACCTATACGCCGCAGGGAGATTTGTTTTGTCTGCCGGCACAATCTGTTGTTCTTGATTTTGCGTTCAGGGTTCATACAGATATCGGGCATAGCTGTACCGGGGCTATGATTGGTGCGAAAAAATACTCCATTGACCATAAACTTCGGGATGGTGACGTGATTCGTATTCTTCGAACTGATCATCCTTTGCAATTTCAACCATCCATGTTGACTCGGTGCAGTACTCCACGGGCCCGGGCGGAGCTCTCAAAAACATTTAGGGTTCGCCGGGAGAAGATGTCGCAGGAAATTGGCAAGTCCATCGTGACCCAGGAGATGCTCAGGTATGGTCTGCCCTTTGATCTGTTGCTGGGGAAGGAACTGCAAACAGTATTAGACCATTTTTTACTTCAGGATGTTGATGAACTCTATCTTCATGTGGGGGAGGGACGGTTGCAACTTTCCAGTCTCATTCAGGAGATTAAGGAGAGACTCTACCAGGGGAGATCCCCTCTGGTAAAACCAACAGGGCAGTTAAATAAAGTTGAATTAACCACACTTGATCCGGTGACGATTAAAATATCAGCGTGTTGTAAACCTAATCCTACAGACAAAGGACTTTTTGCCTTCTTCAGTGAAAGGGGATTGTCAATTCACCATAAAGATTGTCCTCAGTTGAAACAGACAAAGTTCCAAAGAGAAGATATTGTTGATTTACGATGGAAACTCCGTAGAACCAGAGTGGATACTATCCAGTCATTGGTAATTATGGCTACCACTCAGCATAGAATAATGATGTTGCTCGGTGTGGCACCAGCGGAGATGCGTATTTTGGATGTTACTCTTCTTTCAAAGACTCCGACAGCTCAGTCAGCCTGGGAAATTCGATTCCAGGTTCCCACCCTGTATGTTTTGAGAAAAGTATTACGCCACTTTGATAAGTCCGAGCTGGTGTATGCTTTTGACTTTGAGTACTAATGTTGAGTTAACGCTAAACAGTTGTGTCTTTACTGTAACTTTTCAACACTTTATTTAACATATCAGGAAGGTCATTTTTCTGCCTGGAACTTCTTCGAAGTTGTTTTATTGTTTTTTCAAGGGTCAGAACTTCACCAAGAAACACATTGCGAAGGATGAGAGAGACCAGTCTGGTGATGGTTGTCAGGTTGGAAATACGTGATTGAAGATGATCATCTCTGTCAAAAGCGGTGGATGCAAAAATTTCCACGGGCTTTCCTTCAAGTTCACTGACCGACACATACCAGGTATTTAGCTCCCGATCTCGTGTACGGAACCGAACGGCATCAAGAAACTCGGGGAGCTCTTTCAGCTCGGCGATCTGACATTCCGAGTTGTTGTTCTTGTTGTGTTGTAAGTCTGATTTGATGAGGTTACAGATTCGTTTTATGGTTTCCGGTGTTTTCTGAATGATGTTCGCCAAGTCTCGACATTCATCGCAAAACTCGTTGCTATGTGTTTCTGTAAGATGAGTCTCTTTTCCACAACCATCACATCTTTCTGTGTTGTTTTCCTGTGTCATTGTTTCACGTATTTTTGAGAAATGGGAATATGGGTTTTTAAGAGGTGACGGAATTCTTCACCACTGATTTCTCGAGCACCAAAAGAGACAAGATGTTCTGTTGTCATCTGGCAGTCGATCACTGCAAAATCCTGCTGCTTTAAATGCTTAACCAATGCAACCAAAGCTGCCTTTGAGCCATTACTTATGTTGGTAAACATGGACTCGCCAAAAAATATTTTGCCAATTGCCAAGCCGTATAAACCTCCTGCAAGCTCACCATCCAGCCAGCATTCAACGGAGTGGGCATAGCCGGCATGATGAAGGTCGTTGTACGCTTTTTTCATGTCCTCACCTATCCAGGTACCCTCACTACTCTCTCTCCTGATATTTGCACAGGTATTGATGACCTGGCTGAAGTTCTTGTCAAATGTGATGTCGAAGTTACTGTTACGCAGAGTTCTGGTAAACCGTTTTGAAATTTTAAATTCATCTGGGAAAAGAACTAATCGAGGGTCTGTAAACCACCAGAGAGGTGGCTCGTTATCTGAATACCATGGGAAAATCCCCTGGGAATAGGCTAGCAGTAGTCTGTTTACAGACAGGTCTCCCCCAATAGCAACAAGGCCGTTTTTCTCTGCAAGTGCTGGGTTGGGAAAAACAAGTTCATCTGTGAGTTGAAAAATAGGCATGATACATGCTAACGAGAAGAAAAGTCTCTGTCAACCAGCCGTTTAAAGGAATTCTGGAAAAAGAGTGTAGCGGTTGGAGAGTTTACTGCATTTATTTGGTTTTACTGCCAATAAAATCTCGTAGGTGTTCACGTTGTAAGCGGGTGAGGTTATTAAATTGCATAGAACGTTTCCGGGTTGGAGTATTCAGGAATGAAGACCCCTCGTAAATCAGTTTGTCAGAGACAACTTTTGTGGAGATTTCTTCGATGAGGATATCCTCTGAACCAAGAAAAATACCAAGGAGAGCTGAACTGGATTTTTTGGAATAGTTACCCATATATTTGAATGAGATGCCTCCCATACTGATGTCTAACACGGGACCCAGTGCGTTATAATTTATCGCCATGGTGCCTTCTTGAGGACGAAATCGCTTGAATTCCCGACGATCTTTTTTTGTGATCATTAGATTTCCTGTGCCAAGTGTTTGATCTTCCGTTTATGTATACCTAATACTTTGCTTAGGAGTTGTGGTCAACAGGAAAAGTGGAAAGGTACTGTTTTATCGTCGGTTCATAACGATATCGATTAAATCATTATCCTGCTTGTTATCGTCATAGGGATGATTTTGTCGTAAAGGTAAGGTGATTATAAAGAGTGCCCCCTGGCTCTGTTTACCTTTAGCTGTGATTGTTCCACCATGACGTTTTACTATTTTCTTACTGATTGAAAGACCAATGCCCGTTCCTTTGAATTGCTGTTTGCTGTGGAGCCGTTGGAAAATATCAAATATGAGCTGTTTATGTTCGGCCTTAAATCCTATGCCGTTATCTTTTATACTTATGCGGACATAGCTTTGTTTGTCATACTGGTCAAGAAATTCAACGCACTGCACTGTTATTTCAGGTTTGCGGTCCGGGTGGATGTATTTCAGACTATTTCCAATGATATTTTGAAACAGTTGCCTCATCTGGAGAGGGTCTGCTTCTATCGTTGGTAGTTGGGACTCTATAGTGATGTGTGCATCACTTTGTTCTATTCTGACGGTGAGATCTTCAAGGACAGAATCAATTACAGTCTTTAAAACAACCTTTTGGAAGGGAGTGGTCTTGCTGCTTACTTTGGAATAGAGAAGTAAGCCATCAATGAGCTCCTGCATGCGACTGGCTGAATTTTCTATTCGTTCAAGGTAGCTGATACCTTTTTCGGGGAGTTCCGAGGCACATTTGGTTCGGATTCTATCGCTGAAGGCTCGAATTAGCATCAGGGGTTCTTGTAAGTCATGGGATATGACGTGGGAAAAATCTTTGAGTTCAACGTTTTGAGCCTGTAAATGTTCAGTTGTGGCGGCAAGGGATTGCTCAATTTTTTTCCAGTTACTGATATCCTTTATAACTATAATTATTCCTGTAAGCTTCCCACCAGGTTCTCTAAAGGGGGTGGCTGTGACAATACAAGGGAGTTCTTTTCCGTCACCACGGGTTTTGCTGGTTTCAACTTCAACCCTTTTCGCTCCATTTTTAATTTGAGTGAGTGGGCATTCTTTGGTGTGGCAGAGTTTTCCAGGGAAGACATCGTGGCACTTGCGCCCCTGGATTTCTTCAGCTTTTTTCTCTGTGAGCCTGTAATACGATCTGTTGGCTCTGATTATATTGTAATCGCGATCGATAACATGCATGCCGTCGGGGGCACTGTTGAAAATCTGGATGAATTCGTCATTGATGGCAACGAGTGCCACTTCGATTCTTTGCTGTTCTTTTACTTTGCTATCAAGAAGTGAGTTAGTATTTTGAAGCTCTGATGTGCGGCAATTTATTGTGGTTTCGAGGTTTTCCTGGGTGGCTATCAGTTCTTTTTCCGTCTGTCTGTGTTCTTCGATCTCCTGTTCCAGGCGTCTGTTTGTTGCTATTATTTTTCTTCTGCTTCGAGCCAGTCGGTTCCCAAAAAAAAGAATGCCTAGAATTCCGGTGAAAGCGACAAATATATGGCTAAAGAGCAGTGGCCATAGGGATTTGTGGAAAAGGTTTGGTAAGCTTATGGAGATACCGCCTCGAATATTCCCCTCTGCTTGAGCTGGTTCCAAATGGCATGGAATGCATCTTTTAGAGAAGGCGAGTGGAGCCATATAATGGAAGATTTCCACTCCATTTTCCATGGAAAACGTGCTTTTTTCTGCACTTCCCTGTGCAAAGGATTCAAGCCATGGAACTTCCCACGGATAGGGCTTGTTTTCGGGTCGCAGTGGTGTGAGGCTTGTGATATGGAAACTAATCTTTCCTTTTTTCTGGCTGATGGCAGCAATCTGCCGGGTCATATAGGAGGGATTGATGAGTGTCAGGCGCTTCCCGTCTTCATCTTTAATGTACTGCTTTTCTTTAGGTAGATAGGGATTAGGGGGGGCTTTGTCAGTGGTATATACATAGACTCCCCCATGTTGAAGAACCCAGTGTCGTGCGGCTATTATCTGATCAAAAAATGCCCTTGCTGTGCCCGTTGCGATGTCATTTTTCTCGCGGATATCATCCATTTTGTTCCAGGCAAAGGATGACGCCACGGCTAAAAGCCAGATACAGATTACAAGAAAACGAGTTTTTGGGAACCGGTCAATCATAAGTGGGTACAGTCTGTTAAAACAGGTTTACAGGTAAGTGATGCTTCTAGAGAAGACATGTCTTGTTTTGCAATTCCTTCAAGAATACCTTCTCATTTTCAGAATAATCAACCGGACATTCAATAAGGTGTACACCTGGAGTGGCCAGGCATTCTGCCAGGACATCACAAAGTTGACCATTTTCGGTTATTCGACACCCCTTGGCTCCGTAGCTCTCAGCATATTGTATAAAATCGGGGTTACCAAAATCAAGGCCAAAATCAGGTAAATTCATTCCTCTTTGTTTCCACTTGATCATTCCATAGCCATTGTCCCGCAGGATAATGACCACAATATGCAGCTTAAGACGTACGGCAGTTTCCAGTTCCTGTGAATTCATCATGAATCCGCCATCTCCACAGACGGCAACAACCTGTCTTTCCGGATGTACAAGTTTTGCCCCGATTGCCGCTGGAAATCCTGCGCCCATTGTGGCCAAGGCATTGTCGAGTAGCAGGGAATGGGAGTGAGTGGCCTTGAAATTACGGGCAAACCAGATTTTATACATTCCATTATCAAGTGAAACGATGGAGTCGTGTGCAACTGCTTTTCTGATGTCACTCACTATATGCTGAGGAGTGTTTGGAAATTGATCATGACCTTGATCCTGGAAAACATGGGCATTAATTTCTGTATGAATTCGTTTGAAGTAGCCGTTGTCGAGTGGAGGCATATCTGCTAATTCGTCTTTGAGTGCAAGAAGAGTATGTGCGATATCACCCAAAACTTCATATTGTGGGAAGTAGACCTCATCCATATCAGCGGGTGCAAAGTTGATATGGATCACTTTCATTCTGCCGTGATTCATAAAAAATGGCGGCTTTTCCACAACATCATAGCCAACGTTGATGATGACATCAGCTCGATCTATGGCGCAGTGCAGATAATCATGATCAGAAAGGGCTGCTGTTCCCAGGCATTGGCTGGAATGTTCATCCACAACACCCTTACCCATCTGGGTAGTGAAGAAATATAATCCAGAGGCCTCTATCAGCTCAAGTGCAACAGGGCATATTTTAGCTCTGTTTGCTGCTGCGCCAAATAAAATAAGTGGAAACTTTGCCTGCTTTATGATGCCAGCTGCCTTTTTGATGGCATCAGGGTCGGCCACCGGGTAGAGGAGATCAGTCTTAGGAAGAGGGGTGCGGTCTATTTCTTCTGCTGCAATGTCTTCTGGGAGCTCCATATGAACAGGGCCTGATTTTCCGTTCACTGCAATTCTGAACATATCCCGTGTCATGGCAGGAATAGTACCGGCATTTACAACCTGCTTTGTGAATTTTGTGAGTGGTTCCATCATACTGACCACATCAAGAATCTGAAAACGTCCCTGTTTACTTTTCTTGATCGGTTTCTGGCCGGTTATGAAAAAAACAGGCATGCCGCCTAGTAGTCCATAGGAAACAGCCGTTACAAAATTAGTCGCACCAGGCCCGAGTGTTGAAAGGCAGACACCTGGTTTCCCTGTGAGTCGTCCATAGGTGGCGGCCATAAATCCTGCAGCCTGTTCATGGCGAGTCAGGATAAGTTTAATGGATGAGTCACGCAGGGCTTCAAGGAAGGCAAGGTTCTCTTCTCCGGGGATGCCAAAAATTGTAGTGACACCTTCATTTTCAAGACATTGAACCAGAAGTTCCGCTCCGTTCATGGGGGCCTCGTATTGGGTAGAATTGCTATAGTGTTTTTGAGTTAATTGTGATCCGATACTTTTATTATGTCCAGGTGGTGCAGATAACACCCTAGACTATAATCATAATGATACCCATTGCTGTTAGAAAGGCAAATATGATTTGTAAATAAAGCTCACGCGGGATTTTGCCATAACAGATGGTTCCTAAAACTGTACCGAGTAAAACAAATGGAGCTGAGATCATAAAATAGGTGAATATCTCAAGAGTAGTCAAACCATTAACGGCATGTACTGCAGCTATAAGGTATGAATTAAACAGGAAGAATCCACTGAGTGTTGCTTTGATGGTATCCTTTTTCCAGTCGTTAAGTGTTGCGTAAATAATAGTTGGTGGTCCGCCTGCACTGAATGCCGCCCCTATTGCACCGGATAAAAATCCTGCGACATAGGACCATGCTGTATGCAGTTTTCTTGGCTTGGGGGTGCTGAACAGGCTAAACAGTGAATAGGCAATCAGTAAAACTCCAAGGACCGTCTGGATAAGAGTTGAACTCACACGCTTCAGAATAGTAGAGCCGACAATAATGCCTGGAACTGCTGCCACACAGATGGGGGCGATTTTCTTCATCTCCAGATGTCTGCGCATTTTCAGGGAAAGATAGGTTGTAATAACCAGACTGTTTAAGATACAGAGAGGAACTGCACTTTTAATATCAATCACCAGACTGAGTAGAGGTATTGCCACCAGCGCAGAGCCAAAACCGGTCATCCCTTGAACGAATCCAGCCAGTAGGAAAATAATGCTGATAAAGAAAGGAGTGAGCATATATAAAATCCTTGAACAGCGGAGCCGTTCTGTATACATTTCTAATGGAACTCTGATAACAATCGGATAGCGCAGGAATTATTTCAGTTTTTTTTAATTGAAAACAACCCGGTTGGGAGATTTTTGCTCTTTAAATAGCTCTCTGGTGGTGTTGTTAAAAAATCAATTTGGATCTTTTACGCAGATTCATGTATTATGTACAGTGTTTATTACTTTCTGATAGAAGTTTTTCTGGCGGAATATCAGCCATGAGGTGAAAAAAAAGAATTATATGCAGGATGATCAAAAAATAGAGGCGGCAGCACTGTTTCGGGAAGAGTGTAATACCGATCATTTCTTTGTGGGTGGCGGTCGTGGTGCTGTGCTCAATGATATTGAAACTGCCCTGAATGACAAGGTTAATCTTGTCACTCTTGTGGGGGAAGAGGGTAGTGGTAAAACCATGCTTTGCAAAATGTTGCAGATGCGAGGGAATGTGCTGTGTAAAGTTCTCTATCTCCCTAAAATAGTAGAATCTTTTGAGGATGTTGTCCGGGTGACTGCCCATGAATGCGATCTGAAATATCCGGTTGATACGAATAGGGAAGATGCTAAGAAAATATTTCTCAGTCTCATAAAAACTCTGCGGGAAAGAGGAGAATCTCTTCTGCTTGTTTGTGATGAAGCGGAGAAGATGTATCTGGCAACTCTGGAAAGGATTCGTAAGGTTTTAGATGAAGTGAATGCTGAGGGAGGTGGTTTGCAGCTCTTTCTTTCCGGAAGAAAAAGTCTTGGAAATAATCTGGATCAACTTGCTCTTTGTAATTTTGAGGCAATCTCTGAAAAGCAGTTTTTTCTATCAGCGCTGGATGATAATGAAACATGGAATTATTTGAATTTTTGTGTTCAGGGATTGCGTGATGATGGCCAGCAGGAAGTCTTTACCATAGAAGCCGCTTCCAAGATTGCCTCCATGGGAAGGGGAAATCTGCGTTTGATTAATGTTTATGCAGAAGAGTCACTTCGGTCATCGAGTGCGGATACTTCTTTTCTTGTCCTCCTGGATCACGTAAAGGATGATACTCATGATGATATACTTGCTCCTCCGGGAGGGCCATTAAATCTGGCTCTGAAGCCAACGTATCTTGTCGGCGGGTTTGCTTCTTTTTGTGTGGTGCTTCTTATTGTTATGCTTATTGGTCCGAACGATGAGGTGCTAATAGTACAAAACCCAATAGAGGAAACGCCTCCTGCTGTTGTCGTAAAGAGAGGTCAACTACCTCCTGCTGGAACTGAAACGAAGATTCCTGTTGTGGAGTCAGTGGTTGCAGAGAAAACAGTTAAAAGAAAAGTTGTTGAACCTTCCGAGGAAGCAGAAGAAATAGTTATTGCACCCATTGAACTGGATCCTGAAAAAGTGCCTCTTCAGGAAAAAAAATTGGCTGAAGAGATAGCACCCGTTGTGGAAGTGCCTCAGAGTCCAGAACTGCAAAAGAAACCGGTGCTGATTTCTCCGGTTGAAATTGTGGAAATTGTGGAAATAATGGAGCCAGATCCCATTCCCCTTGAAGCTCCTGTTCGGAAAATAATAGTAGCCGATAAGAAAAAAGTTCTTTTAGACACGCGTATTAAGAGTCGTAAGGTGAAAAAGATCATCGGCAGGACGGGTTCTTACTCCGAGGCTGCTGTTGTTACTCCGCAAATGCTGAACGATCCGATTTTGGGGAGGTTTTATGCTGTGAGCAAGAGATGGCTGGCTGGCGATATGTCTTCTCAATTCAGTATTCAGCTCATGGCATTAACGTCTGAACAGGCAGAGGCAAATTTGAAAAAGATAGTGTCTCAACCTGATTATAAGCGAGTGGCTGATAAATTGATAATTCTTAAAAAGAACTCATCTCCTCCGGTGCTTTTTGTTTATTATGGAGTTTATCCCAGTATGCTCAATGCAAGGAATGCCAGAAACACTCTGCCCCTCTTTCTTCGGGATCGTCGTCCATATCCTGTTTCGGTTCGGGCAGCCGTGGAAAAAGCCCGCCTTTGAGCAGGTACCTGTTTTTTAGAAACCGCCTTCTCTGCGCATGAGTGCTACTGTACGTCTCCAGATTTGTGCTATAAAACTTTCTCTTTTTCCTTTTATTCTCACCGTCCCCCTGATGGGACGTTCCAGAGGTGTGGTATGATCGCTCCGTAATCGCACTTTGTAACTTGCGACTACGGGTATCAGTTTTCCTGCTGCATTTTCACGAACTGCTAAATCACCGCCAAAGAGAGAGACAGGATAAAGGCTGTCAACGCTATCAATGCCAATCTCTTCAATATCTTCCACCAGCACTTCAATGGCAGGCCAGTTACCTTTGTCAGGATAGAATGTTCCTGATTCACCTATCTTTATATGAGAGACATACTCTTCGGGAACGTAGGCAATGATCTGGGAATCATTCTGTAAAATTCCAAGGATACTTTCGTCCGCTCCAATCCATTCTCCTTCCTTTATATATTTCCGCATATCCACAACGATTCCGTCATGGGGGGAACGTATCTGTAATTTTTTTTCCTTTTCTTTAAGACTGACGAGTCTTTTTTCCTGAGTCTGGAGTTCTGTGGCAATCACCAGGGCTCTGCTTAGCATTTCCGGATAAAATCCAGCAATTGATTTCTGCCATTCCATGAGCTTATGCTCATGGAGAACCTGTCGTGTCTCATAGGTAAGTTCCTGAGATTGCATGGTTAATAACAGGTCTCCTGCTTGCACGGAATCGCCATTTTTCTTTTTAATTTTCAACAGTTGCCCTGAGACCGAAGAGTACACTACAGAGTAGGGAGATTGAGAATATGCGGGCATGCTGATGGTTTTTCTCCAGGGAAAACAGATCAGAAGAATCACCGTAGAGAGAAGCAGGAGAGTTCGTATAACAGTTTTATTCCATGTAATGAGCTGTTTCATTTTCCACCATTCATGAATTTCATTCCAGACAGGTCGAACGAGAAAATAGACAATTTCAACACCAAAAAGGATGATACCGGCCAATTTAAAAAAGAAATAATACACAAGTATGGCAATACCAAGAAAAAGAAAAAATCTGTACACCCAAAGAGACACTGCAAAGGCCAACATCCAGTGCTTCATTTTTTCAGGAGCAGGAATTCCACATGAGAAGAGTTTTTCTCTGAGCCACCAACGGGCTAACGTAATGGCGCGTTGTTCGAGATTCGGAGTTCTTGTGAGATCAGAGAAAAAAAAGTAGCCGTCAAACTTCATGAGAGGATTGCTGTTTATTAATATGCTGAAAATCCAGGTGGAAGTCAGGAAAAAGAAGGCGCTGCGAAGAGCACCATCAGGAACAATATTCCATGCCAGTAAACTTAAACAGGCGACAGCACATTCCACACCGATCCCGGAAGCTGTAATTATGAGACGTTTTTTTCTGGAGGGAATCCTCCAGGCATCGCTGGTATCTGTAAAAAGGACCGGCACACCGGCCATAACGGCTATGCCAATCACCGGCACTCTGCATCCCATGGCTTTTGCAACATAAGCATGACCAAGTTCATGGATGATTTTTATCCCAAGTAAACTGATTCCGTAGATAAAGAATCCAGTCAGGTTGAAAAAATGAGGGAAGCTTGAGAAGAATTCATCAAGATTTCTGGAGAGAAGATAGAGTCCCGTAAAAAGAATAACGGCAAAAATTTTGAGGGTGATCGGAGAGGCAAGCCATGAAACAAAGGGCAAGGTGTTTGTCAGGAATTTGTCCGGATGCCAGAGTGGGATACGAAAGAAGAGAAAGCTGCTCAGCCACTGTAATACGGATTTCTTCTGCATCTCATTTTGTTTCTGGTACCAGTGCTGTTGCAGGGCATCACCCTGAACCAGATTGTTATGACGCAGAAATTCTGTCAGTTCCCGGATGTGTTCCTCTGTGACATCAGAATCCACCTCTCTTTGTGCTTTGACTTGAATGGCAGCGACGTCGTCTAGATCAAAACAGGCTAATAAATCAATTTCGATTTTGCCAAGACGAAAGAAGCGATTGCTCAAGGGGTCATGAAGTACCCAGGCAGGTTCGCCGTCTTCATAGGGCTCACCGGGTAAGAGGGTGAGATCCTGTCGCAGACCAGGGAAAATGGCCGCAGCAGAAGAAGATGCTAAATCCCCAGCCATTGACGAGCGGCCGCGAAGGGACGGTGGAAAAGGTAGTAATAAAGAGGAACCTGTGAACCGTATAATTTAGCGGTACCACGCAGACCAATTCGTGGGGTCAGTTCTTTTGCGGTGAAGATTCCTTTCACCCGAAAGGCAAGTATTCCTTCGTGTCTGGGTTCTGCCTGATAGTTTATGTACTCGATTGCAGCTAATGTTGGAGTTTGGGGGGAGATATTTAAAAACAGCTCAATTGTGGCTCCTTTTTGTAACGGAATGCTGTTTCCTATGGCTAGCCATGCTTCCAATTCCGTTGCTGTCGAGTTTGCGAGCAGCATAATACGTTCTCCTATGGCAACGGGCTGCCCTTCCAGAGTATGAGATTCAGAGAGCATAACAATACCATCAATATCTGCTCGAATCTCGATGCGTTTCAGTAAACCGAGGACATAATCACTCTCAGCCCTTCGTTGATCTATTGTCGCAGTGAGCATGGGGAGTTGTGCTGCGGCTCTTCTGTCTACAACCGCAGCCTGTTCAGCTCGTTTTCGTTCTGCCTGTGCAACTTTGAGGGCTTGGCCTGCCACATCAAGACGGGCACGAAGTGAAGTGTCATCAAGTCGCATGAGGAGAGTACCCTTGGTCACCGATTGGTTAGGACGAACAAAAACCTTGTCAATGACTCCATCAAGAGGTGCACGGATAATAACAGGGTCAACGGGGACAACCTCAGCTGGAGCCAGAACGGAAAGATGAACGGGAATCCAGAGACTAAAAATTGCAAGTGCTGCCAGAGTAAGCCATATTTTATTTTTCAGTGAACGAAACGTGTGCAGTACATTGAAATGTTGGCGATCGAGGTAATCAATAGAGTAGGCAGAAGCTGCTGCCCAGTAGTCTAAAAAGTTTTCTTCCTCTTTCCCCCAAGCCGTATCGTTGGCCAGTAACATTCCACCAAGATTCTGCCCGGATGGTGAAACAAGCGGCAGCCAGATACAATTGGATGGAAGATAATCATCCCAGTCTTCAGCGAGGTCTTTGGGGATATCGTCAGAGGTAAATTGAATGCGTTCCCTGTTTGTATGAATGAATTTACAGACCTTATCTATCCATAGCGTAAAGGGAGCATCATTAACGGTTTTTGGGATACCCGAGACAGCAGCGACTCGCTTTCCTGATTGAGGAAAAAGCCAGAGGATGGCTGTACGATAAGGGATGAGTTTTCTGGTATCATTGACGAGGAGATGGCCAAGTTCGGATATTTTTTTAGTTTCACGCAGTCGTTGCTGCAGGAGCAGGATGTCGGGCAGCAGGTTTTGTTTCTCGTGTGAGTTTTGCTCGGCCATTATTGCTCGACAGGGGTGTTCTCATCAAACCTCACTATGCCACTCATTCCAAGAAGAAGCGGGAGCGGAGATTGTTCAAGTACACCAATAATGTGCACCGTTTGACTCACCGGGTCTATCTTTCCGATAATGCGATCAACAGTACCGCCAATTGTGGTGTCTATTTCATCAAGGTGAATCGTAAACAATGCACCAGTTTCGATTTCTGAAAGCCACTGGGAGGGGATCACCATTTCAACTTCCAGGTTCTGGCAGTTGACCAGTTCCAGCATTGGATCACCCTTGTTGACATATTGATGGGTTTGAACAAATTTCCCAACCACTGTGCCGTTGAAAGGAGCAAGCAGGGTGCATTCTTTTAAAACTGCCCGGTTTTTTCTGACTTCTCCTTCTTTAACTGCGACTTCTGCCTGGCTGAGCTGTACTTCCAGGCCACTGACATTGTGTAATTTTTCGAGACGTTTGTTTACTTCAAGTTTTGCCTGGGCAGCGTTTAATTTTGCGAGAACAACAGCTTCTGCTGCTCTTTCGTAGTCGCATTCAAAGAGAGCAATCTTTTGGCCCTTTTTCACCTGTTCACCAGGTTTAACTGAAAGAGCATTGATTCTTGCGGATATTCCAGAGGCCAGAATTGCGTATTGCACAGGACGCAATTGCCCTCTTACCGTTTTAATGATTTTGGTATCTGCAGGGAGCTCTGCAAAGGATTCTGTTACAAAGAACTCTAATCCCCATAATACAGGAGCTATTAGCAAAAAAAGAATAAATGGTGTTTTTGTTAGCACTTGTGTCGTTTGTTAAAAATGAATTTGTTCATAATAATTGTGTAAATATTCAGCGAGATCATCCACGGACATTTCCTGATAATTATCCGGAACAGGATCAAGTCCAATACTCAACAGGAAGATACCAAACGAATCCTGAGCATCTGCATAGGCCAGGTGATGAGATATTGCTGACCGTAGTGAACGCAAATCATTTTGTATCCTGACAATGGTATTAAGAGACTTGTTCTGTTCGGCATCACGTGTGATTCTGGATATTTCATTGTCAATACTACTCAATTTTTCAAGATAAAACAGTTTGTGAATGTTGTTCTGATGCTGCTGCCAGGAAAGGTGAAGTTTTGTAATAACGGCCATATTTACTGCCAGGCGTCGAGCCAGTGCGAAGTTTTCTCTGGCCTCATTGTAGTCAGAAACTTTATGGATAAAGAGTAAACGCATCAGGTTTGCGGTGACTTGAATACCAGCTTCTCCCCATGTTTCGTTTACGATATAACTATTGGAATCATAATTTATGCTGTAGGAAAAATCAATTCCCGGCAGGAGACGAAGCAGGGATTTCTTGGATTCAGCAAGTTCGATACGGGCATTATACACTTCAGATATATACTGTGATGAGTTGGTAAGAGCTGTAAGCTCAAGCGATGAGACATCACCTGGAATAACTGAAGGCAATTCCATACTTTCAGGAAGTGCCAAAACAATTTTGTCAGAATGAGGGCTGTTGATGAGGGATGTGAGCTCCACCTGGGCGGCAGTGACACTATTTTGCATGTTTTCAAGTTGCTGCAACATATCAAAGAGATTTCTGATGTCCGTAAGCGTTGAGATAGGGGGGCGCAACTTTTTTTGACGAACCTGCTGTAATTCAGCGAGACTGTTTTCAACCTTAATTTTTATCGTTTTAATTTTACCAGAGAGACTCTGCATGGTTGCAGCACGCCAGAAAGCACTACGCACCTGCTGCAATAACTTGAGCATCATGTCTTGTCGGATTCTCTGGGTGACAAGATAACGATCTGAGTCCTGTGTTGCCTGAAGATAACTGACGCCGAAATCAAGGATATTCCATGAAAAACGCATGTCGGCATTTTTCCGTGCCTTGTCCGTAGAAGTGGAAGGTTCCAGGGATTGGTTATGAGTAAGGATGGATGTGCTGCTTGAAGCGTTAAGGTTGTTTCTGTCCAGATACCCGGCAGATGCTGCTAAAATTGGTAGCATGTCCATTTTCGCCATATCCAGGCTTTCATTTGCCAGAGCCTCTTCCATTCGTTTGACGCGGCTTTCCAGGTTGTACTTCAAGGCTCTCGACATGGCCTCTCCGATGGACAACGATCCAACCAGTGGTTCCTGTGATTCAAATATGAGCTGAATATCCTGAATGGCTATTGCAGTGAGATTTTCTTCAGGAATAGGGGTGGGTTTTATGCCGCATCCACTGAACAGGAATAATGCAACTGTGGATATACAAATTGTTTTATAGTGAGGTATGGTCATTGAAGTACACGTTTTATTTGAAGTAGTATGAGAAACCTTAACAACCTGTTGAGGTCATAGGTATTATTAATACAGGAAAACGACGTCTAAGCCATTGGAAATATTACATGGCAGCGCTAAATAAGACGTGTAAGTCATTAATGAGTGCTGATCTTTCCTGCTCGTAGCCCTGATTGCCAACGTTCTTAATCTGTTCCATCAAGCTGGGTTTGCCAAGGGAATCTGATTGCAGAGATACACTACTGTCAAATTGTGCGTCTCCATGGAATAAATTGGGATCTGAGGAAAATGTTATCTCACCATCTACATTGATAACTATTTCAACAAGAGTACTTAACTCATTGCCATCCTGATCATAGGCAGTAAGGCGGATTTCGATGGTGGTTGTTCCTGTCAGATTTGCTGCATTAGAATCAACGACGAACATTTCTGTTTCCGAATCAAAAAAGACATAATCGGGTAAACTCGACCCGTCTATCATGTCCGCCTTGTATTGCAGAGTAGTTTCAGTATCAGTGTGCTGAAAGGCACTTGTAATGGAAAAGAGATATTCACCGGTGTTTGTTATCGTCTGTTTCAGTGAAGTACCTGTGTGCGAGATGGGATTGCTTGTCGGACCACTGAAATCAAGTTCCTTTGTATCGGAGAATTCCTGCTCTTTTTCAAAGAGGATATCAAATGTATCTGTAGCCTCATTTCCATTACGGTCACTTGCCGTTACCTTTACCTGGGCAGTTGTGACTCCCATCGCCTTTGCCATATCGGCATCAATTGTAAAGGTTCCCGTATCACTTACAAATTCAATATAATCAGGGAGTGGAGACCCATCAGCCAGAGTGGCTTCATAAAAAATTTGTTCTGAAGAGTCAGTAATGCTGAATTCCCCATCGCTGATTATTATTTCAAGAACACCTTCTGTGAGAAGTATATCCTGAACTTCTCCGGAAAGTGTAACAGGAGGCTTTGATCCGCTATCTGGCTCGGTATAAATAAAATCAAGCTCCAGAGGTTCTATTTGCGGGGGCTCAACAGCAGGCAGCAATGGGTCTGTTCCAGTGGGTGCAGGAGCAGGAACTGGTGATGTCACTGTAACCGGAAGAACTTCTGGTGACGGAGGTAGGACAGGTGGCGCATGATCAGGTGGTGGTAAAGGCGATTCCGGAGGTGGGGGGTCTAAAACTGGTGGAGCAGGTTCATCGACAACAACTATGGGGTCAGTGTCGTTAATAAGAGTCGTTGACGAGGACGTACTGATAGTGGCGCTGCCATTACTGACAGAAGCACTGGATAGGGTGCCAATGATGGTTTCGCCTGAATCTGCTATGGTATCATCAATGGCATCCAGAGTGAATGTGAAGGGTGTTGCCGGATCATAATTGCTGTTAAATGTTAGTGTTCCCGCTGCATAACTGACACCATTCGTTGCATTTGCAGCACTTTCTACAGCGGTAAGAAATGCTGCGGTAAAATCACTTCCGTCCGTTGCGCTGCCGCTAAAGGCAATGTCAACACTTGCTGTATTGCCGACATTAACAGCATTGTCCAGTGTTACCGTAAAGGTTGTGGTTTCACCATTTTCTTCATCGATTTCTGGTGTTGAGTCAATTGCAAAGTTTATAACTTCGTCATTGTCGTTGATGGTTGTGGTTGATGATGTCGTGTTGATGGTTGCAGAACCACTGTTTATCGTGGCATCGCTTAAGGTTCCAATGATGGTTTCGCCAGTGTCGGCAATATCGTCATCGATGGCATCCATGGTGAATGTGAATGGTGTGCTCGGGTCATAAGCGCTGCTAAAGGTCAGTCGTTGACTGGCTGCATCATATAGCACTCCATCGGTGGCTGCCGCTGCATCGCTTACTGCTGTCAGGTAGTTTTCGTAGTCGGTGGCAGAAATGGCGGTTCCACCGGGGCTGATTACCACGCTGGATGTGTTGGCTCCCTGCAATAACTCGCCGCCCAGAGTAATGGTGAAGGTGGCTGTTTCACTCAGATCTTCGTTTATAGTTGGTGTGGAGTTAATTGCATAGGTGACATCGGATGGTGTAAGGTTTGTGTCATCAAGAAAGTTGTTATTTATACTGTCCGTATCTCCCTTCATGAGGCTGATATCAATCTGATTCCATAGTGGATCAGTGGTATCTCCGTCACTGTCGGTTACATCGGAGTATCCTGCAATATTACTTTCCACGATACGGTAGAGACCGGCTCCCAAATTCGTAAACTCATAACTGCCCCCTGCTGTGATCTGACTTGCAACAGTTGCTTCATAGCCGTTTGAAATATCGCCGTCGGTGTCTTTCAGCAAGGTAATGGTGGCACCATCAATAGTGCTGTCACTTGCGTCAAAGGCTCCTGGGTTTATACCATTATCATTGTAGACATTTCCGCTTATTGCCCATGGAGTGAGATCAAGAAAATTCTTTTCTATGTATTCATTCCCGGCAACAACTGTTACTGGAATCTGGTTGTTTTCTGGACTGCTTGTCTGTCCGGCAATTGAGCCATCGGCATTGATATCTTCCATATCCCGAACGCTGATATATCCAGCGGAATCAGTTTCCACCACGACATAGTTTCCTGCTACAACACTGAAATTGTAGGCACCATTTGAGTCGGTTGTTGTACTTTGCAGTACTGCACCCGTGGGCTTGCCTGTTCCGTCATCGGCCCATAACTCGATGGTGACACCACTGATTGCCGAATCGCCTGCATCAAATGTGCCTGGGAGAAAACCATTGCGGTCATCGAGCACCTTGCCAGTAATGCTGCCCATATTTGGTGTGACTGTTGCCCAGTCATCTTCAGCCTCTGTTTCAGGGCTGTCGTATCCATTGCCGGGAGTGGAATCTATATCGGTTTCATTGGCGGTCATTATTTCGGCACTGTTACTTAACAGGGTTACATCGGTAACTGTGCCGGTGATAGCCAATGTTGCACTTGTCCCGCCAGCCAGGTCGAAACCATCCCAGACACCGTTGGAGTAGTTACCGTTGCTCGGTGTTATGCTGATGTTGGTAAGACCTGCAGGGATAGTTTCGGCGATAGTAATACCCGTTGCTGTGTCGAACCCGCTTCTGTTGCTCACCGTAACCGTGTAGGTCACTACATCGTTAAGGGCAGGAGCTGCGTTATTGATGGTTTTATCCAGGCTGAGGTCAATGACCTCCGCATCAACGGTGATACTGCTTTCGTCGTCTTCTGACTGGTCTCCATCGTCGTTGTCGAATCCGGAGTCAGGATCCGGTTGGTCGGCTGCGATAATTTCAGCGATATTTGTCAGGGTG
>DAOWDZ010000008.1 GCA_030638765.1 Desulfocapsa sp. | reverse complement strand
GGTATAATCGATTCTGTCCAATTCTTCTATAATCACCTCAAGATCTTCTCCCTCCAGAGGTTCTCCCTGCTCTCCTGCCCGCTGGATCAACATTTTAATTGAGGTCAATGGGTTTTTAATTTCATGGGCAAGACCAGTCGAGAATTCACCAAGTGCATAGAGCTTTTCAGTTCGCACCAGATTTTCCTGGGCAGATCTAATAGCAGTGACCAGTTCTTTTAGTTGGCTGGACATGGTATTAAAAGTTGTTGCCAGTTCACCTATTTCCCCGACACCTTTTTCAGGGATTGCTGTTCCGAAATCACCTTCACCCACTCTGTAAGCGGCACGATTAAGTAAAAGTATGGGGGATATTAGTCTTCTTGCCATCCATAGAGCAGCCAGGATACCGATAATTACAATAATTCCGGTTACCGCCCAGACTTTTTGTCTGGATGTTTGCAGAGTTTCAAAAAGTGGTTGTACGGAAATACCTAAACGGAGATACCCTGCAACGCCCAGTTGCTTTGAAGTTATGGGGATGAGAAGATCCAAGGGACGCTTGTTGTCTGCTTTTGTGAAATCTCTCAGGAAAACAGCCTGTTCCCTAGCTATCTTAAAAGAATCTATGGGCTCGCGTACTATGGGTTCGCGCTCTCGTGCAATGATAAGTTCTCCTTTGTCATTATAGATTTCGCCATAGACGAGAAAACTCTCCTTTGATTCCAGGTATGACTGGATAAGGCTATAGAGTGCGTAATCTTCATCATAGAGTAGAGGCTCAATGATTTGTCTCGGCATGATTTCACCAAGCTGTAAGGCACGAATTCGTAAATCTTTTTGCAGGATGAGTTTTTCATCGTGGAGTATCAGGGTGGCAACAGACAGAGCTGTCACCACGACAACGGCTACTATCGAAACCGATAGACGTACCGCAATCCGGTCATACCAATGCAGTACCATGAAAAATTGTATCCTCCTTTATCCAGTGATTATTCTTTTAACTGTTTACGCAGTAATATCGCGGAATGATAGAGCTCAGGCGTTGCAATGGCAAAACCGTCCATCTCAAGATGTTTGAGTACCACTTGTCCCCAAGGGTCATTTGCCATGCCAAGCAATACTTTGAGGAGTGTTCGTTTTTTTTCCTTATCAAGACCTGGAGTTACCACCACCGGCGGCATACCAAATTCTTTAGATTTATGTATAATACGAACCTGTTGTGCGAAAGAATCTGGAAGGTCATAGAGAGAATCAAAAATAAGGCTATCCACAGCAGCTCCATCGGTTATACCAGTTGCAACGGCCTCAATAGATTTGTCATGACTTTCGGTGTAAAATGTTTTTTTAAAAAAACTTTTTGTCATATAACCGCGGCTATTAAGTTCCGCTACAGGATAGATACGGCCACTGAGTGACAGGGGGTCGGTGAAGGCAAAGACCTGGCCACGAAGTTCCTCAAGGTTTTTAGCAGGATTGTTTTTGTCAGTAATGATGTATGACTGATAGGTTGTTTTGCCGTTGACGACCGGTACTGCTAATATTTCCAGACCAAAAGCCTGTCGGCCGGCAAGGTATCCGCCTGTGCAGGTAAAGGCCATTTGTACAGAGGCGTCATAGAGGAGGTTGTTGATTTCTTTGTAGGTGCGACGCTGTTTTAAATGAACGTGGGCTCCCAGCTTTTCTTCCAGGTAGTCACGAAATTCAGCAAAGTGTACAAGAGTTTGAGCAGGAGATGCCATGGCAGAAACGGCAAAGAAGAAATGATCAGCATGCTGATCTTCGTCTACTTGAGACAGCCCTTGGACTGGTAACAAGATGAAGACAAAAAAACAAAAAATAAGAGAGTTGAGTCTGGTTTTTTGCATAAAAAGTACCTGCTAAGAAAAAGGAGTATATTTTTTTTATGATAGGCGAAGAAGTAGTAAAATCCAACTTTCTTTTTTATTGTTTCGTGTTAAAAACTTTTCTTTTACGACAGTCAAATTGTTAATCCAAGCTTTCGTATACGGTAACGGAGTTTGTGGGCAGGCATATTTAAGAAAATGGCTGTCTTGGATACATTTCCTTTACATTCCTTGAGTCCTTCACGGATTAAGTTTGAGGTCAGTGATTCGTAGTCGATGTATGACCTTTTGTTGTTAATTACTGGTATATTTTGTACCTGCTCCTTTGAATCTAGGGTGGAGAAGGGCAGGTGTGCCGGAAGTACGGTGTTTCCATCTTCGAGCAAAGCAATACGTTCCATGGTGTTTCGAAGTTCTCGTATGTTACCGGGCCAAGGGTGTGATAAAAGGGCTATACGTGCTTCAAAACTGATATTTGTGAAGTGTTTGTGAAATTTCACGTTGTTGAGTTGTAGAAAATGCTCTGCAAGAGGTATGATATCATCTGGCCTGTCTTGCAGTGGGGGGATTGTTATGGTTATGAGGTTGAGGCGAAAAAAGAGATCCTGTCGGAAATTGCCCCTGCTCACTGCGTCTTCAAGGTCAAGGTTTGTTGCTGCGAGAATGCGCCCCCTGACCCTTATTTTTCTGCTTCCCCCAACACGGTAAAAAGAGCGTTCTTCAAGGACACTGAGAAGTTTTGCCTGTGCCTCCAGGGGCATGATTCCTATTTCATCAAGAAAGAGAGTTCCTCCACCTGCTTCTTCAAAACGTCCAGTTTTACCACCACTTCGTGCACCCGTAAACGCTCCCTTGGCGTACCCAAACAACTCACTTTCAACCAGTTCTTTTGAAATTGCGCCACAGTTCACTATTACAAAAGGTTCATCGTGGTTTGAGCTTTTGTTGTGAATAGCCCGGGCAATCACTCCTTTTCCAACTCCCGTCTGGCCATCAATTAAAATTGGAGTTTCAAGGGAAGTAGATACCTTTTCAATCATCCTGGAAACCTGCTGCATCGCCTGGTGTGTGCCTATGAGGATGTCATTCTGGCCCATGTCGTGAGATTTTTTGAGCAGGTCAATATGTCTTTTCAGCTGTCCGTGTTCAAGACTATTTTTAATCGTCAATTTTAAGTTCTGGCTACTTACAGGTTTAACCAGATAGTCATGGGCTCCGAGTTTAATAGCATCGACAATGCTTTTTGTATCCTCCACAGCCGTAATCATGATTACCATGATTCTTGGCATCTCCTTTTTGAGTGTCTCCAATAGCTTTAGACCGCTAATATCAGGAAGACCAATATCAAGTAAAACCAGATCCACAACCGTCGTTTGTAGCTGGGCAAGGGCATCTTTTCCACTGGGTGCAGTCAGTACTTCGTAGTTGTCTGAGAGTAGAAGAGATAGTGCATTGCGAATGGGTTCTTCATCATCGACTATAAGGATGGTACTGTCCATTTGATCTCCTGGATTATTGTCCTATAAGTGGCAATTCAAATACGAATTCAGTTCTGTCGTTTCTTTTACTGTCGCGATACAGTGTTCCACCATGATGAGAAATTATACGATGTGAAATAGTTAATCCCATACCGGCCCCCATGGGTTTTGTTGAAAAAAAAGGTTCGAAAATAGTATCTTCAATCTCTGCTGTAATTCCCGTGCCAGTGTCTCCTATTGCTACTTTAAGTATCTGTCGTTCAGTGTAAAAAGATGATTCTTCAAGCGATGTTTCGAGAAAAAGTTTTCCGCCATCCGGCATGGCGTCAATGGCGTTTATTATCAGGTTGTAGAGAACCTGTTCTAATTCGATACCTTCGCCCTCAATATTTGGGAGTGTATCATCTAAAGTCAATTCAACGGTTACATTCACCTTGTTCATTTTAGAGGAACAGAATTGAACAGAGTCTTTGATGAGACGGTTTATGGAGAGTGCTTGTCTGGAATAGGCAACAGGTTTTGCAAAATCCAGTACCCTGGAAACAACGTTACCTATTGTTTTGCAGCCCTTTTCGATTCCCGTTAGAATTTCTAATTCCTGTTCAGTACGATTAAACCGCTCAGTGTCGGCCATAATATCCGTGAAGAGAATAATGGCGGCAAGTGGGTTGCGAATTTCATGGGTTATGCCCGAAGAGAGCTGGTTGAGTGAAGAGAGTCTGTTTGCCAGAATCAGTTGTTCGTTTATTTGCTGTTTCTCGGTGATATCTTTAATACTTACTATTGTTCCTTTTGATTTCTGTTTTGTATCAAAAAGCGGGCTGGCCGATACTAATTCAGTGAGACTTGTGTCTCGCGCTCCACACCTTGTAAAATTTTCCTTTTCACTCAGTTGCGCCGCATTAATAACAGGACAGCCATCACAAGAGTTCGGAGTTTGTCCACAAATACTACTACAGGTTGAGCCGACTACTTTTTTGTACTTATTCTTGCTGTACTGTAAAGCAGCGTTATTCAGAGTTTGTATTCGATTCTCGGAGTCTAGAATGAAAAATGGCTCTGTAAAACCATTTAGAACCATTGTTAGATAGTCCATGTTTTCTGGCATCTGTATAGCGTTCTGGGGGTGTTTTTCTCTGCACATTGGAATGAATTGAGGGGAGGGTGTAGTCAATCTTATTTTCATCATCCTTAATTTGTTATATCAAATAGGTTGTAACAAAGCAAAATTAGCTGAACTGATTGATACGATTATCCATGGAAAATTAACAGTATTGACAAACACTCTCTTTTTCATGGGTACATTATTGTAAGGAATGCTCTGGTAAAACTTGTCATAAAAAAAAATTTATTCTGAAACAATCGCTATCTATAAGGAATTAAATATAAATATCTAAATGCAACCCTCGGTGTATCTCTGGCATGTAAACTGCTAGATTTTCTATCCAGGATTGGGCGTTAGTTAATGTTTTCAGTACCGTTAAAACAAAGAGTTTTATAATGAAAAAATCACTAACAAAAAGAGTACGTAGTCTGAGAGCCATTGCGAAACGGTTTTTGGTGGTATTTCTACCTCTTTCCATTGGTGTTGGGGGAGCAGGGGTACTGATTCATTATGATGAAGCTTTTGACGATATGGTCAGTCGTAATGAGGATGTTCACAAACAGTTACAATTGAGTCGGTATTTAATCGAAAAAGAATTTAGTCATCTTTATTCAGACCTTCTGTCGCTGGCAAGTGATGAGACATTGATGACTTTTAGCACCAACCAGACTTTGGAAAATAAAGAAAAACTTGAAAAAGAATTCTTTCATTTCATCAGAGAAATGAAACATTACAGTACAATCAGACTGCTCAGTGAGCAGGGCCGTGAATTGATTCGGGTGGATTATGATGCTGTTCAGGTTGTAAATATTCCTGCCAGTCAATTACAGGACAAATCGGAAAGTATTTATTTTCTGGAGGCCAGAAAGCTTGAGAAGGGTGAAATGTTTGTGTCTTCTTTTAATCTCAAAGTTGAACATGGATTGGGTGAAAAGTCGTTTACGCCAATGCTACATCTGGTAGCGCCTGTTTTTGACAGCAGGGATTTTCGAAAAGGTGTACTTGTTTTGAATTATCCTGGCACTGATATTCTTGCCGAAATCAGTATGTTGTCAAACTATCTTGAAACACATCTCATGCTGCTGGATAACAAGGGCCACACACTTTTGGGAGAGTCGCCTGGAGAGGCGTGGGGTTTGATGTCACCGGGTCGCCGCGAAAATTCTCTCGCTCACCAAAAACCCGATGTCTGGGATAGGATTATAGCTGAGGAAACCGGTCAGTTTGAAAGTTCCATCGGATTGGTCACATTTGAAACTATCAGTACTCAGCTTTTTAGGTCGCCGTTGGAAACAGCGGATAAAAAACAATTCCATCAATGGAAAATTGTAAATATAGCGAACCCGGAGCAAATGAAAGTTTTATTCTGGCCCTTTCTTGGCAGATTTCTCAAAGAATATTATTTTGTATTCCTGATGCTTGCTGCCGGCAGTCTGGTTTATGCACGATTATTTATAAAGAAGAAAATGGCTGATACCGAGCTTTGGAAATTGTCGATGGCCGTTGAGCAAAGTTCAGTTTCTGTGGTGATCACTGATTTAGAGGGGATAATCGAATATGTCAATCCAAAATTCTATGAGCTCACCGGTTATACAAGTGACGAGATTATTGGAAAGAATCCTTGTGTCTTAAATTCTGGAAAGCAGCCACAACGGTTGTATCGTGAATTGTGGAAAACTATTAAGAGTGGCAGGGAGTGGTGTGGTGAATTTTGTAATGTTAAAAAAAATGGTCAGATATTCTGGGAGTACTGCACCATTACTCCGATGAGGAATAAAAAAGGAAGAATTATTAAATATATGGCCGTTAAGGAAGATATAAGTAAGCGTAAAAAAGACGAACTTGAACTACGGCGTCTGGCATCTTTCCCTGACGATAACCCTCAGCTTGTGGTTGAATTTAATAGTAAGGAGCTTACTTTTGTTAACCCGGCAGCCAGGCAGAATCAGCCAGATATCCTTAAGCAAGGACTTCAGCATCCACTGTTAAGTGGAATTCCTCTGAACTTCTTTGATATTCCAGATCATGGGGCTACGAATTTTAATGATGAGATTGAAATTGATGAAATCATCTATATACGATCTGTCAAATATATTGCAGAAGGAAATATCATAAGGCTTTATGCCACAGATATCAGCTATCGTCGTCAAATAGAACAGGATTTGCAGTTCGCTAAAGAGAGAGCCGAAGAGGCTAATCGGTTAAAGAGTGAATTTCTGGCAAATATGAGTCATGAAATTCGGACCCCAATGAATGCTATTATAGGGTTTACGAATCTTTTACTCATAAATGAAAAAGATAGTAATCGCCATGAACAGCTAAAAACAATCAATCGTTCAGGGCACAATCTTCTTGGATTGATAGATGATATTCTTGATTTGTCCAAAATTGAAGCAAACCGTATGGAACTTAATGATGAGCAATTTTCATTGTATGCTTTTCTGACAAATGTTGAACAGATATTTCAGCTTCAGGCAGTGGCTAAAGATATTGTTTTTACAGTGGGAAGTGATGATTCTCTGCCTGAGTTAGTCAGTGGAGATAAGGATCGTCTTAATCAAATATTGCTTAATCTTTTAAGTAATGCTTTTAAATTTACCAATGAAGGGTCAATTGTTCTGAATTGTTTCTATGACAATGGAATGGCTACCTTTACCATTTGTGATACCGGCATTGGCCTGTCACCAGAAAAGCAGGAACTTATTTTTCAGCCTTTTCGACAGGTTGATGGGAGTACTACCAGGAGTCATGGTGGTACAGGATTGGGTTTAACTATCACGAAAAAACTGGTGCAACTTATGGGTGGCTCGTTGTCTGTTGAAAGTGAACTTGGACGAGGGACCACTTTTGTTGTCGAGATAGGACTTCCCGGAATTGCTGCTATTGATTCCGATCTGAATCAGATAAAACACTATGAAAATGGAGAGGCAATGATTCAAAAATGGATGGAGGCTAGTGACAATCTGGATATGCGTCAATTTATCAATCTTTGTCTTGCTAATTTACCGATTAAAATGCAACGTCTTGGGGATGCCATTGCCAAAAATCAGTCCGGAAGTATTGATTATATTTCCCATGACATTAAAGGAAGCACTGGCAACCTTGAAATGATCGAAATTAGCCAGTTGGCTGGGAAAATCAATGATCTGGTACGTCAGGAGAAATATGACAATAATCAGATCAAAGTGTTTTACAAAAGACTTACGGACATTATCTCTTCCATTCCAGCGTCGTATTTTGAAAAAAATGACTATCAGGAGTTGTATCGTGATAAAGTACAGGTGGATTTTAAGATCCTTTTAGCTGAAGATATTGATACAAATAGAATGCTGGTTCGAAATGTTCTTCAAAATATTAATATGGATGCAGATATGGCAACTAATGGCAAGGAAGCCCTCACTATGCTGGCCGAGACAAGGTATGACCTGTTGCTCCTTGATATGCATATGCCGATTATGGATGGCTTTGAAACTATCAGGGAAATCCGGTCGAATGCTCAGCTGGACTCTCTTTGGGTGATTGCATTGACTGCTGATGTGATGAAGGGTGCTGTTGATAAATTCTTAACAGCCGGATGTGATGATTATCTTGCCAAACCACTTGATATGGCACAGCTGTACGATAGAATCAATGCATTGATTGTGAAGAAAAGAAAACTGGAAAATGGTAAACGAAAAACTTCAGGTATGGCTATGTCAGAGAGCCAGAGTTTTATTATTCGTAACGTAATAGGAGAATTACAACTGTGTCTTCAAGTTTTCAGGCCGGAATCATTACGAAAATGTGCAGCAAATCTGGAAAGTCTGGAAGAAATAGACCAAATTCCCAGGATACGGAAGAAGTTATACCTGGCTGCTGATAATTTTGATGACCAGGCACTGAATTTTTTTATTGCCAAATTGGAGGATCTACTATGAAGAGTAAATCCTTGCAGGATATTCTAATAGTGGATGATGTTGAAGAGAATCGCAGAATGCTGGCAAATATTCTTAAAACAAATACCGATTACCAGATTTTGACTGCTTCAAGTGGGCAGGCTATTTTGAATATTGTGGCAGAAGACCCACCGGATCTGATTCTCCTGGATATCATGATGCCGCAAATGGATGGTTTTGAAGTGGCTGCCCGAATACGGCAAATGAAACCGAACAGGGATCTGCCGATTATCTTTATTACTGCTCGAACAGATCAGAAGAGTAAACTTAAGGCCTTTGAGCATGGTGGCGTTGATTACATTACGAAACCATTTAATAAGGATGAATTACTGGCCAGAGTAGATGCTCATCTGCACCTTAAGTCATTGCAGGATGAATTGCAGGAGAAGAACCAGTTACTGGCTGATAGTGAGTCTCATCTTTCTGAACTGGTTAGAAAAAAAACTGCCAAGATAGAAAATTTAACAATTGGTCTGGTTACCGTCTTAGAGAGTGCTAATCTGGCAAACGATGATGATACCGGGTTTCATATTAAACGAGTCAGTGAGTTTTCGGTTCTGCTTGCTAATGCCTATGGCTGCGATCAGGATTTTGTCAAACGTATCCGACTCTATGCTTCTCTTCATGATGTGGGGAAGGTTGGTATTGCGGATGCAATTTTGAAAAAACCTGGACTGTATTCATCGGCGGAATTTGAGGAGATGAAAAAGCATGTATTAATTGGTGCCACGATGCTTGAAAATAGTGAAATTGACAGTATGGCTCAGAATATCGCCCTTTATCATCATGAAAAATGGGATGGTACCGGATATATGAGTGGTCTGGCCGGGGATAATATTCCCCTTGAGGCACGATTGGTTGCCCTTGCTGATGCCTATGATGCATTGACCAGTCGCCGTGTTTATAAGAAGGCTTTTTCCCTGGAGGAAACAGAACAAATTCTTGTCAGGGAACGGGGAAGTCACTTTGACCCCCGGATTGTGGATCTCTATTTTGAACAACGAAAAAACATGCTTGAGATTAAATATGAGTTTCGCCAGGATAAAGAGTCCGCTGAAGAATACTGATTTTCTTGCATCTCATTACGGGTATCTCGCATTTGTCTGTTTTCATTTTCATTTTATATGGAAACTGTGTACTATCAAGTGATAAAAGATCGTAAAGTGAAATTTTTCAGGCGTAAAAAATACCATGACAAGAGATGAGCTGCAGGACGCAATTGTAACTGTATTAGTGGATGAATTTGAGTTTGATAATCCGGGACTGGCCGACAACCTGCGGGATGATCATGGATTTGACAGTATCGACGCCATCGAACTGCTGGCCAAGATTGAAGAAATGCTTGGTTATCAAATATCCCGAAAGCAAAAGGAAGAGGCCATGAGTATCAGAACCATTAATGATATTCTTGATTATATCGAAACAATTCAAAACGCTCATAAAGACTGATTGGTAACTGTTCCATGACAAGACGAGTTGTTATAACTGCCTGTTCTGCAATTACTCCCATAGGCTATGGCAAGGGGGATATTGTCGAAAGTTTACGGCAGGGGAAATCAGGTGTTACACCCCTACGAGATGATGGTCTTCCCACTGAGCGTGTCCACTCCAAAGTTTTTGGCACCGTTGATTATCCTATTGATTACGGTTTTGCCCGTAAAGATACTAAAACCATGGGGCCAGTAGCCTATTATGCTTGTAAGGTGGCCGGTGATGTCTTAGCTGAGTCTGGTCTGGATCAGGAATTTATTCGCTCTGGTCGTCTGGGAGTATCCTTTAGTTCCACGCATGGGAGTCCGACGATACAGCGCAATATATACAAGACATTCTTTAGTGAAGATAAATCAAAGTTTTCCTCCATTGGCGCCGTTGATTATCTGAAATCCATGGTGCATACCACCGCAGTCAACATCACCAGAATGTTTGGTATTACAGGACGGGTGGTGGCATCGTCCACTGCCTGCACAACATCCAGTCAATCCATTGGCTTTGCCTATGAAATGGTGAAATACGGGATGCAGGACGCGATGATTGCAGGAGGTGCCGATGAGTATGATACTACAACGGTTGCCGTGTTTGATAATCTGCTTGCCTGCTCTGTTGATTACAATGATACCCCTGAGTGTACCCCTCGTCCCTTTGATAAAAACCGTGATGGCTTGGTTGTTGGAGAGGGTGGCGCTGCGGTGCTTCTTGAAGAATATGAACATGCGAAAGCACGTGGAGCAGTAATTTTAGGTGAAGTGATTGGCTTTGCCTGCAATAATAACGGCGGAGATCTCATTCTTCCCAATCTTGACGGCATAACAGCCACACTGCGATTGGCACTCAAGGATGGCGCTATACAACCAGAAGATGTGGATTTTATTTCAGCCCATGCCACAGCCACAAAAATGGGTGATGTGATAGAGTCACAGGCCATTGCAGCAGTGTATGGTGACAAACCCTACGTAGCAGGTCTGAAAAGTTATATGGGGCACACCATGGGAACCTGCGGCGCCATTGAACTTATCCTGAGCCTCTATATGATGGAGGAGGGTTTTCTGGCACCGACACTCAATCTTGAAAACGTCGATGAACGTTGTGCCATGTTACGCCACATTCGTGAAGTAACAGAAACTCAGATTCACACAGCAGCTATTCAGAACTTTGCCTTCGGAGGGGTGAACACCTGTCTGCTTGTCACCGACGGACAGGGTTAATTGGGTGTGACTCCATGAACAGGGTAAGTGATTTTATTGTAACCATGCTCTGCTGGAGTTATTTTATCTTCGTCTTTCTGTTTTTCTTTTCATTTTTCTATGCGGCAGCTTTTTTCTTTGCAAAGGATCGGGAACGATCTTTCCAGTACCTTGATCATCAGTTTTTTAAAGGATTCATCTGGCTGCTCCGTACCTTGGCTCCTCGTCACAAATGGAATATTGATCAAAAGATATCAGACATCAACGGGTCGATTATAGTCTGTAACCATCTCTCGTATCTCGATCCACTTCTGCTCATTTCTCTGCTTTCTCAAAATAAAACCATTGTTAAGACGATTTTCTTTAAGGC
>DAOWDZ010000222.1 GCA_030638765.1 Desulfocapsa sp. | reverse complement strand
ATCGCCTGCAAATATTACTGGTACGGTAAATAAAGAAATGTTTACAAAAACAAAAAACAGGCATGCATAGAGTTTATGGAACAAGACGGCTATTAGTGTTTTCATATAATAGAAGTGAGAAAAAAATTTTATTGTACTTGAACAGAGCCCATATTAGCTGTAGTTGAACCTGCAGCCCCAATTGCTGTGTTGCTTGATTCTTCAATAGCACCATCATTTTGGATTGTTCCGCTGACGGTGGCACCTTCAATTTGTATGGATCCCATGTTTGCGGTGGCAGATCCTGCAGCCCCGATTGCTTTATTCTGAGAATCAGTGATGGTTGATTTATTACTCACGGTACCAGAAATATCAGCGCCATCTTTTATTTGAATTGAACCCATATTTGCAGTTGTACTTCCTGCAGCGCCAATAGCAGTATTACTAGAGCCTTTAATGTCGGATTCGTTGTTGACTGTGCCGGAAACATCAGAATCATTTATCTGAATAGAGCCCATATTAGCAGTGGCGGAACCTGCTGCACCAATTGCCTTATTACTGGATGATTTAATTTTGACTTTATTAGAGACGGTACCGGAGATATCAGAATCACCTTGAATTTGCATGGATCCCATATTGGCAGTAGCTGAGCCGGCTGCACCAATGGCAGTATTGCTTGAATCGCTAATGTCAGCTTCGTTACTGACTGTACCTGAGATAGTTGATTCTTTTATCTGAACAGAGCCCATGTTGGCGGTTGCTGAGCCAGCACCACCAATAGCCTTGTTGGAAGATTTCTTGATTAGAGCCTTATTAGAAACTGTACCAGAAATGGTGGATTCTGCAGCATTTGACAGGAGGGGAAAAAGAGTAAGTGCAAGGATTACGTTGATGCTGACAAGACGAGAACTTAGCATGAGTACTTCTCCTAATGAGTAGAAGTAAAAATGAAATTTATAAATGTAGTATATCTGTTTGATAGGCCTTTGTCAAAAATTTCTAAAATTTCGCGTCAACAAGTGGTCCGTCAATGGTAACGTCGATCCAATGTTGATCCCACCATTCCTTTAGTGTTACGAAAATTCCATTTACCAGCATTGAAAAGTGTAGATGATCACCGCCAGCCATGCCACTTATACCTGAATTACCTAAAATATCTCCTTTGGCGAGAATATCTCCGATAGCTACATTGATTTGACTCAGGTGGGAATAAAGACTGAATACGCCCTGACCATGATCAAGCATGACCATATTGCCATAAATCCCAAGGTATTCATCAAAAACCACTGTCCCGGCACCCGATGCCTTGATTGGTGCATGTTTTGTTGAAGCTATGTCCATTCCAAGATGTACCTGCTTGTCTATGGCTTCTCCTTTGTAATAGTATGTACGATGATCTGCAAATCCAGCTCTTCCACTTCCTGCCATTCTGATAAACTTCCCGGCCCACAGCCGCTTTTCTCCGGGATTCATACAGAGGTCATGGATCTTTTTGTTATTCATTTGTCTGATATCGCGATTGGAATAGAGATACTTGTCTACAAGTTCACCTGTCATCTCAGGGTAATGCTCTTCAAATTCAGGTATTTTTCTTTTGAGGAAACCATCGCTGATATTAATTTTATCTTTTTTCTGATTTGGTTTTTGCAAAACAGGTGCGAAGTGTTTTCGTGTTGAATTTCCAGCAGAATCTTCTGCTATAATGACAGATTGAGAAATCTCTCTATCGGAGTATTGAAGTGCAATGTAGGATATGAATTTCTCATCAGACCCATCAGTTAATGGAAATCCTGGGTGATAAACATTGTTGAACATAACACCATGCTTGATGGCGTCTTCTGCACGGTAAATAACAATTCCGGCACCACCGGGTTTGATATAACGTTCACTGTGTATTATGGCAATTTTAGGTGGTTTTGTGTCAATTGTTACTGTATGAAGTATCTCTGTGGAATTACCCTGCAGCATTTCACGCATGGAATAATCAGTGACTGTGATCTTCAAGGTAGCTTCGCCCTCTTTCAACTTGAGAGCCTTTGTGTCAAGACTAATCGATATTTCTTCTTTGTTGGTTCCACCGCTGCCGTTTTTACCAGGTTTCTGATATTCTTTACTCAAAACTTCTTTTTCTTTACCTTTTTGTATCAGGACTATGCTAAGTGTACGAAGCCCACTTTTTGCGTCACTGATGGTAAATGACAGCAGTGTTGATTTACCTATATATTGTGGCAAATTATCTATAGTTACAAGAGGTTTTTCTCCTTCAAACCATGTTATGTAGGCGTATCCACCAGCCCCGCAAAGGAGGAGGAAAACAATAAGGAAAAAGGAAAAAGATGACTTCTTTTTTGTTTTATGTCTGAGTTGGCTCATAATAGTTTCTTAAGGGGGGGGAAGTAGGAAGTATTTTGTTTATAAAGGTATTACTAATCCTAGAAGGATTAATCATTCCAGGAAATTTCATATTTTTCCATGTGAAGTTTTTTACTTGGAATAATAACAAGTCTCTTACCTGTATCCTGCTCGAGTTCGTTGGTTACGGCATGTTCTTCTTTGAGGAGCATGTCTGCAATCCGAGGGTGAACAGTGAGGGTAATGGAAAGGCTGTTATAACGACGAGCTCTCCGTGCAATTTTACGGTAGATTTCGTAGCAAATAGTGCGGCGAGATTTAAGAAGACCTTCGCCAGCGCAATAATGACAAGGTTCACACATCATTTGACTCAGGTTCTCACAGCTGCGTTTTCTCGTCATCTGGACTAATCCAAATTCTGAAAGTTTAAGAATATTAATTCGGCTTTTATCTTTTTTAACTGCCTCTTTAAAAGAAGAAAAGAGTTCTTCACGATGTTCTTCTTCTTCCATGTCTATAAAATCGATAATTATGATACCACCGATATTACGTAATCTGAGCTGATAAGCTATTTCTTTAGCAGCTTCGATGTTTGTTTTGAAGATCGTTTCTTCGAGATCGTTCTTACCAACAAATCTTCCGGTGTTTACATCAATAACTGAAAGAGCTTCCGTGGTTTCGATGATAATATAACCGCCAGATCGCAGCCATACCTTTTTCTCAAGGGCTTTTGTGATTTCCACATCGATTCCATGAGCCTCAAAAAGAGGTGAATCCCCTTGATAATGGGTGATTCGGTCCTGGAGTTTGGGAGCAAATGTTTGGACAAATTTCAGAAGTTTTTCATATGTTTCTTTGTCGTCAAGAATGAGATTTCTGACCTCTACGGTGAAGAGGTCTCTTACAGAACGAAAAGTGATATCAAGATCTTCATAGACAATGGCAGGAATAGAGGTTGTGCGATTCGATATATCAATAATTTCGTCCCACAGAAGAAGAAGGAACTCCATGTCCGCTTCAAGTTCTTCAACGGTTGCATTTTCAGCAACGGTTCGTACAATAAATCCGGTGCCGGCAGGCCTGAGTGATTCAATTCGTATTTTTAAGGAATTTCGCACATCTTCATCAAGGATTTTTCTTGATATACCGATGTGGTCGGTGAGGGGCATAAAAACAAGGTTTCTACACGGTAATGTGATATGGCATGTGAGTCGTGCCCCTTTGGTTCCTATGGGATCTTTTCCTACTTGAACTGTGATCTCCTGACCCTCTGTGAGCAAATTTTCAATGCTCGTTCCAGGGGATCTTTTGGTGTCGAAATCTGGTGAGGATGATGTGAATTCAAGTTTTCCACATGGGTTCTGTCTGTGCATCATCCTGGCATCAAGCTCTGTATTGGATGTATATACATCGTCAACATAGAGGAAACCGGTTCTTTCTAGGCCAATATCCACAAAAGCTGCCTGCATACCTGGCAATACCCTTACAACTCTGCCTCGATATATATTACCCACAAGGCCTTTTCCGTTCGGGCGTTGTAAGTGGTATTCTGCAAGATGTCCATTTTCAACTAAAGCTATTCTTGTTTCGTAGCTTGTTGAGTTTATAAGTATTTCACTGCTCATAAATTATATATAATTAAAGGAACCATTCTTGGAATGGGAAGGGAAATTAGCAATATTGAAAAACAGTTAAATATACAGTATTTTACCAGATTAATCTTCTCTTTATTTAAATAAATCGTAGTGGCTCAATTAATATGAATGGAATTTCTGTAATTATCCCAACCCATAATAGAAAAATATTTCTAGAGCGCGCCCTTATTTCAGTTGTCAGGCAGACACTCTCCTGTGATGAGATAATTGTCATTGATGATGGATCTACTGATGAAACAAAAATATTTATAGAGACTTTTAAGCAAAGTTGTAAAATTCCTGTTCATTATTTTTTTCAGAAAAACACGGGGCCGGCCAGTGCCAGAAATAATGGTATAACGAGAGCACAATTTGACTATATTGCTTTTCTCGATTCGGATGATCATTGGATGAAAAATAAATTGAAACTCCAATGGGCATCTCTTTTTGCAAATCCTGAAATATTTATTTCTCACACTAAGGAAAAGTGGCTCCGTCGAGGTATTCATCTTAATCAAAAAAAGATCCATCAACCTGGTAATGGAGATATCTTCAGGCACTGTTTGCAGCTTTGCGCAGTTGGAATGTCAACTGTTATGGTTAAGAAAAAGCTTTTTGATGAAGTTGGATTGTTTAATGATAAACTCAGATGTTGCGAAGATTATGATCTTTGGCTGCGTACTGCTAGTCGTTACAGGTTCCTTCTGATTGATACTGCGCTTACGGTTAAGGAGGGGGGGCGTGAAGATCAGGTTTCCTATGAATATCGAATTGGCATGGATAAATTGCGAATTAGTGCCATTGTTGACTTATTACGCAGAGAATACTTAGTAGGTGAACGGCTAAACTGGGCTCTTGAAGAGTTAGAAAAAAAATGTCATGTCTATGGTAATGGCTGCATTAAACATGGACGTTTTGAAGAAGGTGAACGTTATGTGAAAGTTGCCATTTGGGCAGCGAGTAGTATTGGGAAATATCCAAATACTACATTTGAACTTCCTGAAAAAGTTACTGCTGTTCTCTTATACACATCTCCCAACTTCTATAAAAGTAGTATACAAGCACCGTCATGGAAAGATCCATCAATATATGTAACTGATATTCATGTTGAAGAATCCTGCCTGGAATCTGAATATACACAACAGATTTTGCAGAGAGCAAAACTCCCCTATACAATTATACCGGATCGTAATGATCCTGCTGGAATCGATGGGGAATACCCTGGAAATTTACTTCAGGGCAAACATCATTTGTTGTTAGGGAAAAATCGTGGTCATTTTTTTAAGCCTTGTCCTGGAACCCGAGAGTATCGATGCTGTGATTATCAGGTTTTGAATATTGGCATGAACTGCCCAATGGATTGTGTGTACTGTATTCTACAGGCTTATCTCAATAAACCCTGGCTGACCTTTTTTGTGAACAGCGACAATTTGCTGCTGGAAATGGAGTCGGCCTT
>DAOWDZ010000193.1 GCA_030638765.1 Desulfocapsa sp. | reverse complement strand
GGCAGAACGTGCCTCCTCCGGTTTCCCACGTCCAAGCGCCTGACCTGTCATACTACTCATTCCGAATGAAAAACCGAGGGCTGGCATAAAGGCAAGCGAACTAATGGAAATAACAATATTTGAAGCTGCAAGAGGCACAACACCCATCCGACCGACAATCAAGATAAAAAAAGTAAATGCAAAGATATCAAGACTGAACTGCAATGCTCCCGGAACCCCATATTTAAGGAGTCTCAAGGAGATATCCCGGTCAAATGACATGGTCTCGATAAGCTTGAATTCTCCCATGAAACGTTTGGAAAAAATTGGAGGAGCCAGACACAACACAATTACAGCCCAGGAAACAACGGTGGCAATTGCCGCACCACGAATACCAAGTTCAGGCATACCCCCTACACCGTTAATCAATGCATAATTCAATGGAATATTCACGATCATTCCCACAACATTTGCAACCATCACCGGCCGTGTCATTCCTCTGCCTGTAAAAAAACCAGACAGCACCTGAATGGCCACATGGAGCACACCCCCTTGACAGAGGATCGTAAAATACTGTTCCTCAAGAACACGAATTTCAGGTGCATGACCAACAAGATCAAAAAGGGGGATGGTCACAAAAGAGGCTATACCAAAAAGAACCACCCCTGAAAGAATGGTGAAAAAGATTCCCTGCCACAGCGATGCCCCTATTCTATCCAGCCTGCCTGCGCCATGGTACTGCGCAATAAACACAGAAATATACCCGGCAACACCACCTAAAAAACAGAGTATCAAAAATACGGTAACACCCGCCGGAACCACAGCCGACAATGCATTAACATTATAGTGAGAAAGAAAAATTCGATCGGTGAACTCCATCACCGTTGTGGCGGCCATGCCAGTAACCAGTGGCACACAAACTCTGGACACTTCCCGGTAACGGCTTTTTTTACGCCATTCTTTCCAAGCTCTAAACATAACAGGGTCTTTGAATAATCAGATATTAAACAGAAATATATTTGGACATTTCACTGTAAACCTTTTATCCATATTAAAATCAACTGTAAACGACACAAGCGGCTGTAAAGAGAGGAACAACAATGTTTTTCCATCACTCTTCAGCCTAATATTCCTTCAGCCCACCACTCAAATTATGGACACTCTGGAATGCATCAAAACCCGTAGAAGCATCAGAAAATTTACCACAGAAGAAGTCCCAAAGAAAGATCTTGAGGAACTCATTGAAATCGCCAGATGGAGCCCATCTTACAAAAACTCTCAACCCTGGCAGGCAGTAATCCTCTCCGGAAATAAAAAGAAAGAACTCTCCACCATGCTTGTTGGTCTGTTGGGAGAGAGAAAGGAAAACAGTCCTGATCTTGCTGCACCTGTTTCCTGGCCGGAAGCAGAACAAAAAAATATCTCACACCTTCTTGCCAAACGTAAAGAACTCACTGGTCTTGATCTTGGCGCACCGGAAATGATAGTTAAAGCAAAAAAAGCTAACTTCAATTTTTACTATGCTCCTCATGCCATCTATCTCTTTCAGGACGCATCGTTAAGTGAATGGTCACTTTTTGATATAGGCCTGTTTGCTCAAAGCCTGATGCTTGCAGCCCACGCCAAAGGACTTGCCACAGTTCCCCAGGCATTTGCCACCGATTACGCAAAGGAAGTGAAAGAGTGTCTTGGTATTCCCGCTTCCAAACGATTAATCCTTGGCCTGTCCCTTGGCTATCCGGATATGGACTCACCCGTCAACGCTTATCGTACTGAACGAGCCGACCCAAATACATTCTGCACCTGGATGGAATAGTAAACACCTGTGGTACTTCACAAAGCTGCCAGGCATTGCGAAGTACCACACTTATCTGATCAAACTCCTTACTTCTAACTTGTCCCTATATTGTTTTCAATACTTCTGCCACTTCATGTATAAATGGTCTCCATAGTGAACACATATACAAATCAGATAATCCACAAAACTATACACATTTTAATTCATGGTCACTTTTATGACCATCACACATCCCTCCTCTTTCTTGACCCCACGCATTAAAAAAACATAACCTACTGATTTTAAGTAATAATAAACAATCCCAAAACTACGCAAAATGTGGCACACTTTTTGCTATCTCTATTCCGTTATTAACACTCTTGAATCTGAAACATTAGTTACGTTTTACTAAAAAGGCAGGTAACCATGGCAGAACAACTTTTTGCATCATTTATTCTTGATCGGGACCAGGGGATTGAGATTGCCATTGCGGCGGAAAATGTCACAGAGGCCACACCGCTCACAGAAAAAATCCAACCCCTCCCTGCCAGTGTTCCTTTTCTTGAAGGTATCATGCACCTTCGTAACATCACCATCCCTGTGCTGAACCTCAAAAAAAGAATGTGCCTGGAAGGATCTGCCCAATACGACGAAGATGCCAAAATTGCTGTCGTCATCCTGGCAAACCAGAAGTTCGGCCTGCTCTTTGATGACATCAAAGAGGTACTGCGGATTGACGATTCTCTTCTCCTTCCAATTCAACCGGCATTACAGTCCAAAGACTATATCATCTCAGACCTGATAACCCTGGCTGATCAAAATAGAACTCTTGAAGTATTGGATCTCAACCGATTGTTCCTGGATGGCAATCTTTTAACGGATCAACTCGAAACAGCCGCTACGACACCAAAAGCCACTGAGACATATACCTATTCCAGATATGTCATTTTTTCTTCAGGTGGAAGAGAATACGGAGTTCCGGTGGAAAATTCACGGGAACTCACCTTTATCACTGAAATTGACGATATGTTTAAAACCGGATATCTCGAAGGTGCCCTGCAACTACGAGGTCGCACCATTCCGGTTATGAATGCCAGCGCCCTCTTAACCGGAGACAATTCTGGAGCAGACTGCGAATCTAGTCGAATTTTGGTTATGGCCACCGATACTTTGAATTTTGGAATGATTATTGATGAAATTGTGGAAATCCTTACCGTCTGCAATGAAAAAATCCTCATTATGCCACCAAATGGTGATCAATCTGTTACAGGAATATATGAACCGATCTCAGGCCGCAATATAATGCTCCTTGATGTAGCAAATCTGGTTACCAGCCAGATGGAACTTCTTTCGTCCATGTCCAGAATAAAAACCGGCGATGATGTAGAGGAATCTGACTCCACAGCGATATCAGTATCAAAACACCTCATCACCGAAAACTGTTACCTTATTTTTTCTATCCAAAAACACTTTGCCATTGAGCTGAAGGATGTTCAGGAAATAATAGAACACAACAAGTTAATGCCAATTCCGGGCGCACAGGGATTTGATTCCAAAGTCATTAACCTTAGAGGTCACGTCATACCAGTGGTTGACCTGCGCAGTTTCTACAATTACCCAGAACGGGACAAAGAAAGCAACAACTCACGACTGATTATATGTCGTGATGGAAAGCACGTAGTTGCTTTACAGGTAGATAGTATTACCACCATTTATAAACAGGAAGAGTTCCACAACACCCCATCTTTAAATCCTCAGCTACAACCAAAAAAAGACACCTTAGATCGTCTTATAGAATATGAAGATGAGCAGGGGATAACAGAACATGTCCTGGTTATCAACACCCGAAATCTTATCAATAATCACCTACGACAAGACATTGCACATAAATCTGAAAAAACAATTGACTATCACGAGACTGAAAAACAAACAGCTCCGTTACCAGAAACTCTACAAGAGGAAAAATAATGGCCACTGCAACACCTCAAACAAAAATTGATACCACAGGTTTTGAACTGTTAGCGGAACCCAGTTACCTGGTTAATGATGATATGCTCATCACCTGGACAAATGATGCCTTCTTAAAGGAATTCAAACTCAAATCTTCGCAGGTTATCGGTAAACTCACCTGCGAAGAGGCTTGTCCTTCACAGCATTGCGGTACAAAAAACTGCCCTATTGTAAAATCCAAACGTATAAAAAAAGTAGCGGAAGACGATGTCCTCCATACAAGCAATGGCAGTGCTGCCGCTTGGTACCACTCCAAGGCAACTCCCATGCCTGAAAAAGATGGGACCCTTGTTTCCATGACAAACATCACTGAATTTAAAGATCTCCAATCGAAACTCAGGCAGATGGAAACAGATCTTAATGTCATCCCCACACCTATCATGGAAATTGATGACAAATTCAACATCACATTTATAAACCCGGCTGGTGCTGCTGTTGCCGGAAAAGCCCCCGATGAAGTTATGGGTACCAAATGCTACGATCTGTTTAAGACACCGCACTGTAAAACTGAAAAATGTGCCTGCGCACGTGCCATGAAAACAGATTCTGTTATTTCCGATGTTACCATCGCACGACCTGCTGATGGAGTTATTATTCCGATCAAATACACCGGTGCTCCAATAAAAGATGCCAAGGGAAACATTAAGGGAGCTCTTGAATATATTCTAGACGTCACTGAAGAAGCGCAGAAAAAGCAGGAAGCGGATGAAAAAATCAATAATCTCAATACAATTCCGACACCAATTATGTCAATTGATACTGAGTTTAATGTTACTTTTATGAATCCTGCCGGTGCTGCTGTTGTGGGAATGACACCCGACGAAACAGTGGGGAAAAAGTGCTTTGATCTTTTTAAAACACCGCATTGTAAAACTGAAAAATGCGCATGTGCTCAAGCCATGAAAACCGATTCAGTTATCACCGAACATACCATCGCACGACCTGCGGAAGGGGTGATTGTTCCAATTAAATACACTGGATCACCAATAAAAGATGCCAAAGGAAATGTTAAGGGAGCACTCGAGTATATACTCGATGTAACTGAAGAAGTGGCTCAAAAACAAGCTGCTGACGAAAAAATCAATAATCTCAACACAATCCCCACACCAATCATGTCCATTGATACAGATTTCAATGTGACTTTTATGAATCCTGCCGGTGCTTCCATTGCCGGATTAACTCCAGATGAAGCAGTTGGTAAAAAATGTTTTGATCTCTTTAAAACACCTCATTGTAAAACAGAAAAATGCGCATGTGCCCGTGCCATGAAAACTGATTCGGTCATCACTGATCACACCATTGCAAGACCCGCAGAAGGGGTGATTATTCCTATCAAATACACAGGGTCACCCATCAAAGATGCAAAGGGGAATATCAAAGGAGCCCTTGAATATATCCTTGATGTCACTGAAGAGGCAAAACAAAAACAGGATGCGGATGAAAAAATTAACAATCTTAATACAATTCCAACTCCCATCATGTCCATTGATACGGACTTCAACGTCACCTTTATGAATCCTGCTGGTGCATCCGTCGCAGGACTGACTCCCGATGAGGCCGTTGGCAAAAAGTGTTTTGATCTCTTCAAAACCCCACATTGTAAAACAGAAAAATGCGCATGTGCCCGTGCCATGAAAACTGATTCGGTTGTCACTTATCACACCATTGCAAGACCTGCTGAAGGCGTTATTGTCCCTATTAAATATACAGGATCACCAATCAAAGACGCCAAGGGGAACATTAAAGGGGCGCTTGAATATATCCTTGATGTAACTGAAGAAGCAGCTCAAAAACAGGCAGCTGATGAAAAAATCAACAATCTGAATACAATCCCAACTCCAATCATGTCCATTGATACAGATTTCAATGTGACCTTTATGAATCCAGCAGGTGCTGCCGTGGCTGGAATGACACCCGACGAGGTTGTTGGTAAAAAATGTTTTGATCTCTTCAAAACACCTCATTGTAAAACTGAAAAATGTGCCTGCGATCAAGCCATGAAAACAGATTCTGTAATCACTGAGCATACCATTGCACGCCCTTCAGAAGGTGTCATTGTTCCAATTAAATACACCGGGTCACCCATTAAGGATGCCAAAGGAAACATCAAAGGAGCCCTTGAATATATCCTTGATGTCACCGAAGAGGCAAAGCAAAAGCAAGACGCAGATGAAAAAATTGCTAATCTCAACGCCATCCCCACTCCCATCATGTCCGTTGATACGGATTTCAATGTAACCTTTATGAATCCGGCTGGCGCCTCAGTGGTTAATTTAACTCCTGATCAGGTTATTGGTAAAAAATGCTACGAACTTTTCAAAACGGCCCATTGCCAGACAGAAAAATGTGCTGTTGGCCAGGCCATGCGTGGAGATAAAGTGGTTACTGAAGAAACCATCGCTCGTCCTCAGGACGGTATTATAATGCCCATTAAATATACCGGCGCACCAATCAAAGATGCCAAGGGCAACATTAAAGGGGCTCTTGAGTTTATTCTTAATATCACCGATGAGGCCAAACAGCGTCAAGACGCCAATGAAAAAATTGCTAATCTCAACGCCATCCCAAATCCCATTCATGCAGTGGATCTAAACCACACCATCACCTATATCAATCCCGCAGGCGCCGCCATGGTTGGAGTAAGCGTGGAAGATGCAATAGGAAAAAAATGTTCTGATCTTTTTGGCACAGACCGTTGCGGCACAGATCAGTGCGGAGTACAACGAGCCATTGGCAAAAATAAAACAATCACTGAACAGACCACTGCCCATATTAATGGCAAAGATATTCCGGTTAAAGTTACCAGTATTTCCATCAAAGATGCCAAGGGCAACGTTAAGGGTGGTCTGGAATACATGGTGGATGTAACTGCAGAAGCAAAGGTAGGGCAGTTAATCAACACCGCCTCTGGTGAAGTGGAAACACTCGTTTCTGATTCCTTACTTAAAATGGATGAAGCAAGCGAAAATATGGCCGCCATGAATAAGCTCATTGATGAAGCATCAGAATTGCTTGACAATTCATCGGCTACTGTTGATGGTATGCTTGATTCTGCTAAAGAAATGGTGGAGCTCACCACACAGTCAAGTGAACTTGCAAATGGTGTTTCCGAGGATGCTGCACAGGGGAAAAAAGCTGGAGCCGATGCTGAAAAGAAAATGACGGCCATCAATGATTCCATGGAAAGTTCCAATGAAATGGTTGGAAATCTTGTAAATCAGCTGGAAAAAATTGGCGGCTTTGTTGATATCATCAAAGATATTGCCTCTCAAACCAATCTACTTGCATTTAACGCCGCAATTGAGGCAGCAAGAGCAGGAGATGCAGGGCGTGGTTTTGCAGTTGTTGCTGATGAAATTCGTAAACTTGCTGAAAATTCATCCAAATCAGCTGTGGATATTGCCAACATCGTTAAAAAAGTGGAACACGAATCCAAAGATACCATCTTTGCCATGAAAGACGGTATGAAGATGCTTGGCGATGGAACCGAAGTTATCCAGACTGCTCTTGAAGCCATGGATAAAATATCCACTGGCATTGTCACCATATCCGGTGCTGTTAAAGAATTAGATAAGAAGGCGGATATCCTCAGTGGCAACGGAGAGGAAGTACAGGTCAAACTTGGCAGTGTAACGGAGTCGTCTAAGGCCAACAAGGAGTCAACTGAGGCAGTTAACTTCTCCATTGACGGTACCATCAAAGCACTCAACAAACTGGCATCTTCAAGTAAGGAGCTAAGCACTGCTGTTAATGAAATGTAGTTACAGCATTTTTATTCTTTAGAAAGACAACTCCTGTAGCCGATTGAATTTTCAATCGGCTACAGTACTTTTGCCATACAAAAACAACTAATTCCGCATCCCAGAGAAAAGAAAAACATGAGTTTTTTCAGCGACAAATTGTTTACCAGCAGACTCTCCCTTGCAAGAATAAAAGAAGAGAATCTTTTATCCATTATTGACTGGAGCTGTTCAGTAACTGCATGTGGCCCATATCTTAATCCAGAGAATTACAACATTGAACAAATGAGGGCCCAGGTTCGATCCGGAGTCTTCTGGAGCGAAAAAGAAAAAATGATTTTTGTGGGAACAAAGGACGATAAGCGAGCAATAGAGACTGCTCACTTCTGGAAAACCGCAAGTGGTGG
>DAOWDZ010000251.1 GCA_030638765.1 Desulfocapsa sp. | reverse complement strand
GTGACCAAGCTCTACAAACCACGCCAAAGCTCATCAAGGCCCTGATTGGCGCATCTGCCCTTTCAGTTATTATTACAACCATATACTTTGATATCGGCAGTGGCAAAGACATTAACACCCGTATCTTTGTAGCATTTCCTGGAGGATTACTTTCCGGATTTGGCCTTATCATGTATTCACGAACCGCACGAACATTCTCAAAAAATGTGGCAATTAATTTTATTTTTGCCGGAAGTTTCATGATCTCCTACTCAATCCTGTCAGGAATAATACCATCAGATGCAATCGTCCCTTTTGTGGGTGTTAAAATCATTCTGTTACGTGGCATATGCGCCTTCTTTATCATGTTCTTCACAATCAGGGCCTTATCAGTTTTCAACCTCGAACAGCGCGAAACAATCAATGAGAAGCTTCTTCGTTTCTCTCAGTCTGAAAAACTCGCATCCATGGGGACTCTCGCTGCCGGAATTGCCCATGAGATCAACAATCCGCTCACCAACGCATCGCTTAATCTTGAAATGCTGAAAGACCTGCTGGAAGATGACAAAAAGATACATAAAAAAATCGACGCAATAGACCGTAATCTCACTCGGGCTTCACAAATTGCCAAAGAGTTACTCCACTTTTCCCGACATACAGATGCAGATTTTGAGCCCATCGACATTAACCTTGTACTACAAAGTTCTTACAATCTCGTAAAAAACCAGGAACTCAGTTCAATTATCAGCATGAACTTGAACCAGGCCCCTAAAATCATGGGCCTTTCATGGAAGCTTGAAGAAGTGTTCATCAATATATTAATGAACTCCATCGATGCCTGTAATGCAGAGGATAGTATTGAGATTGAAACCTGTTTCACCAAAGATACTATCCAGGTAATAATTACAGACACCGGACATGGCATCGTTGAAGAGGAACTTTTTAAAGTTTTCGATCCCTTTTACACCACCAAAGAGATAGGGAAAGGCACTGGACTGGGCTTATCTGTGTGCTATAATATAATTAAGCAACATGGAGGTGAAATAACACTTGTGAGTAGTGAAAATGGAGGAACTGTTATGACCCTTTCGTTTCCAGTGATAAAAAAGTGACTACTGCAACAATCCTGGTAATTGATGATGATCAGGATCTGCGGGAGAGCATTATAGAAATCCTCGAAAACAATGATTTTATTGCGAGTGGCTGCGATTGCGCCGAGACAGCCCTTGAAAAAATAAGAACAGCCCCTCCCCGTCTTGTTATTGTGGACAACATGATGCCCGGCATGGGAGGTATGGCTCTCATGCCTCTTTTAAAATTAGACTACCCCAGCATCAAGATCATTATGATTACGGCATTCTCAACGGTTGAAAATGCCGTTTCTGCCATGAAGAGTGGTGCCGATGATTATCTCAGCAAGCCTTTCAGACGTGACGAACTCCTGGTTGCTGTACGGCGTAATCTCGAAGAATTAAAATTTTCTCAGCAGTTAGCAAACCCAGATATGGATGATGCTCTAGCCTGTCTTGCAAATCAGATAAGAAGGCAAATCCTTGTGACTCTAGCCGAAGAAAAGCAGATGCGATTTATGAACTTGACTCGCCACCTCGGGATAAGCGATCACACCAAGGTAAATTTTCACCTCAAAAACCTCAAGATGAACAAACTCATTTCACAAGACCGTGAGAAAGCATACCAGCTCACCCCGGAAGGGGAAAAAATGATCGAGTGCCTGAAATTACTCTCCAAAAGAATTTCCTCATAATTACAAATAGCTAGTCACGAGTTGTGAATTATTCATCACATAACTCTTCACTTTTGTGATGAACCTTTCTCTGGAATCACCCCTATGTTCCCTATACGCTTATAGTGTCCGAGGTATTTTTTTATCTAGTCACTCAAGCAGTAACAGGGGGGAACACATGAAAAAGATAGTAAAGCGAGTCACACTGGCATCTGGAATCATTTTCTTTGCCCTTTCCGGCAGCGCACTAGCCGAAAGAGGATATGTTGGATCCGACACATGTTTCAAGTGTCACCCAGGGCAATATAATGATTTTATTGTTTCTGGACATTCATACAAACTTTCAAGAGCTGAGGATGCTAGGTTTAGACCAATTCCACTGCCTCCAGGTTACACCTGGGATGACATCTCATATGTTATCGGCGGTAAATACAAGAAAGCACGTTTTATCGATAAGAATGGATTTATTATTACAGCCGCCAAGGATGGCTCAGAATTAAAAACCCAATTTAATATTGAAGACGGAACCTGGTCCTTTTACCATAAAGGCGAAAAAAAGCCTTACAACTGTGGAACCTGTCCCACAACCGGCTATCAAAAAGAAGGGCATCAGGATGGCAAGGAAGGTTTAATAGGAACCTGGGCACAGCCTGGAATTCAATGCGAAGCATGCCATGGGCCAGCTGGTGACCACATAAAAAGTAATGAGCTCGCAAAAGCTAACAAAATGATGATCCAGGAGGAAATGTTACTGTGCGGAGGCTGTCACATCCGTGGTGACAAGAATAAAATACCAGCAAGCAAAGGTTTTATCAAACACCATGAACAGTTTAACGAAGCACTCCGTGGACCGCATAACGAAGCAAATGATGTCACTTGTATAACCTGTCATGACCAGCACAAATCAGCAAAATTCAAAGACGGAATACGAGTCTCATGCGCATCGTGTCACGAAGAAGCCGGAACATCTTATGCCAAATCAATACACGGTGGGCTCGGTATCACCTGTATCGAATGCCACATGCCTCGTGCATCAAAGTCTGCCACAAAAACAGGAAAATACGCAGGAGATGTACGAACCCATCTTTTTAAAATAGCCACCGCTGCGGACACAAAAATGTTTACCGAGGACGGCAAATACGTTGCTGGTGACAGCGTCACATTGGATTTTGTCTGCCTTAACTGTCATCAGAATAAGGATCTGGAATGGGCCGCTTCAAAAGCTAAGGGGTTGCACTAATTAATATCTAACCCCAATTAATATTCATCATAAAAACGCCCCTTTCTTACAAAGATTGGGGCGTTGGTTTGGCAATAAGCCATGGGAGTCAATCAAAAACTAACACAGATTTGAGACTAATTGAGGATTCTGAAGTGCGTCAACCATACGATTGGCGAAGCCCCATTCATTATCAAACCAGACCAGCATCTTCAATAAGCGCTTACCGCTGACCCGTGTCTGGGAGGCGTCAACAATACCGCTATGGGAATCATGATTAAAATCAACAGAAGCGTGAGGCTCACGGGTAAACCCTGTGATACCTTTTAGAAAACCAGAACTTGCTTTTTCAATAAGCGTATTAATCTGTTCAGCAGTGGCATCCTTTTTAAGCTGTAAGCTCAGATCCATAACGGATACATTCAACGTGGGCACTCGCAGGTGCAGACTTTCAATTCGTCCATCCAGGTGCGGCATTAAACGGGAAATCCCTCTGGGTAATGACGTTTCCACCGGGATAATACTGGCTACAGCAGCTCTTGTTCGACGCAAATCACTTCCATAAGCGTCTATCACCGGCTGGTCATTCATGGCCGAATGAATTGTAGTGGTCACGCCCTGTTCTATCCCAAATTCTTTATCTAACAGAGCAAAAACAGGTAATATACAATTTGTTGAGCAGGATCCAAGTGATACAATGCGATGCTCAGGTCGTAGCGCGGTATCATTCAGGCCTTTAATCAAGGTGAAATCCACAGCTACAGCGGGTTGACTTACAAGAACTTTTTTAACACCCTGTTTCAGGTAAAACTCAAGGTCTTCATACTTTTTATAGCGAACGGTACAGTCAAGAACAACCTCCACACCGTACTATGACCAGCGAAGTTGGTCTAGGGCCTCATGATGTAAAATCTGAATGTTTTGCC
>DAOWDZ010000002.1 GCA_030638765.1 Desulfocapsa sp. | reverse complement strand
TCAAGGGGGTTGCCATCACCTGTGGGGGAGAGACAACTGCCAATATTATCTGTTTAGGAAATAATGAACTGATTATAAATCGTTCTAATTCGGTGGTGATAGAGCTTTTAGAGAGAGAAAACTTCGTCGTTCATAATCTGGATCTGGGAGAATTTGCCAAGGGAATGGGTGGGCCAAACTGCCTTATCATGCCCATTGAACGCAGTGCCAGAGGTGGCAAGAAGGGTACTTGAAACCTGAAACGAATTAGTCAGGAAAAGCTTTTCGAATTTCCAAGATCTCATCAAGACAATCGAGAAAAACATTTAATAAGGTGGGGTCAAAATGACTGCCGGAATTTTCCTTCATCACAGCGAGTGCTTTTTCTAAGGGCCATGGGTCTTTGTAGGGACGCGATGAGAGAAGCGCGTCAAAAACATCACTGATGGCTGCAATACGTGCAGCAATGGGGATAGCTTCACCTTCTAATCCTTCCGGATAGCCGCTGCCATCCCATTTTTCGTGATGGGAATGGGCAATTGTGCTTCCCATCCAGAAAATATCAGCAGGGTAATCACCGATAATCTGCGTACCGATTTCTGTGTGGCTTTTCATTATTTGCCACTCTTCTTCCGTAAACTTACCCGGCTTAAGGAGTATGCTGTCCGGGATGCCGATTTTTCCGACATCGTGCATGGTACTTGAGTGGAGGATTAATTCGCAGGTTTTTTCATCAAGTCCGGCACCTCGGGCAATGACTTCAGAAATACGGCTCATTCGGAGAACATGGGCTCCTGTCTCATTATCTCTAAATTCGCCAGCCATACCTAAACGGCGAACAATTTGAAGTTGTATTGAACGGATTTCCTTCGTTCGTTCGGCCACTTCTTTTTCAAGAGTATCTCCACGTGATATCTGTTTTTTAAAGTGGTAACGCATTTCCAGAAGATTGCGAATACGAAGCAGAGCCTCCCAGTGCTGGAAAGGTTTTGTCAAAAAGTCCTTGGCTCCAAGGCTGAGTGCTTGTGATCGTGTTTCCTGATCAAGTTGAGCAGTTAATACCAGTATGGGAAGGTAGTGACTTTGTGGGAAGTGTTTGCCAAGTTGCTGCATAACTTCAATTCCAGTCATGTGAGGCATGCGAATATCGAGAAGTATCAGGTCAAAATCTTCTTCCTGGCATAGAGCCAGTACGGTACGTGGATCTGTTGTCGATGTATATTCTTCATAGCCTTCGTCTTCAAGAAGATTTTCCAGCAGTGCTATGTTGGCGGCATTATCGTCAACAATAAGAATATTTGAATTTTTTATCTCTTCTTCCATGCTATTTCCTCAGCTCGGCCAGTATTCTTCAAGCGTTTTGCTTAATTGTTCTGTTGTGATTGGTTTTGTCAGGTATTCTGCAAAACCAAGAGCCAGATATTCTTTAATGGTTTCGGGTGAGGCATCTCCACTGAGCGCGAGAACCGTAATGTCTCGTGTTTTTGGATTGTTTTGCAATTCAGAGAAGGCTTCCTTGCCACTCATACCTGGAAGCTGTAAATCCATGAACACCAGGTCGGGTTGAAGCATGGTGATCGCTTTAACACCTTTTTCCGCATTTTTACGGACAACGAGTGCAACTTCCGGCCACTGCTCCACGATACCACGCATCAGCTGAACACTACCAGGATCATCTTCGATATATATAACCGTACCTTTAATCTTTTTGATTTCAGACAGGCTGTTTTGATCCTGTGGGGTTTCTGATGACTGTGATTTTTGTATAATTACTTTCTCTGCAAGAGGCAAACGTACTATAAAAGTGCTGCCGATGCCGACTTCACTTTCTACTCTCAGGCTTCCTTTCATTAATTCGACTAACTGCTTGGTGATAGTCATTCCGATTCCCGTGCCTTCAATATCGGATTTATCCTGCCCTAAACGGGTAAAGGGAACGAAAAGTTCATCTAATTGTTTTTCTGAAATACCTATACCGGAATCTTTCACCAGCAGGGAGACAATATTACCATCGAGCTTTCCGGCGATGGACACTGTTCCCTGTGGGCGATTATATTTAACAGCATTTGAAAGCAGGTTGAGCAGTACCTGTTTGATTCTGGTTGTGTCAGCAAGTATTGATGGCAATTGATAGATGGATTTATCCACTTCTATTGAAATACCTGTCTTTTGAGCCAAGGGGCCTACCAGAGCCATGCAATCTGTTACCATGTCGGAAACGATGACAGGTTTAATAGATACTGCTATCTGGCCCGATTCAATCCTGGAAAGATCGAGGATTTCATTAATGAGTTCCAGGAGGTGTTTTCCGGCTGTGTTGATCTGAGTAACCTGTTCATTTTGTCGCTCATCAAGGGGGTGTTGTTTGTTTTTTCTAAGGAGTATTTCAGAAAAGCCATTTATGGCATTAAGTGGTGTACGCAGCTCATGGCTCATTCGTGACAGGAAATCAGATTTGGCTTTGTTAGAGGCCTCAGCTGCTTCCCGAGCCTGTTTGAGTTCTGTTATGTTTTCTTTGACAGCGACATAGTGGGTAACTTCCCCTTTGTCATTTTTTAATGGCGCCAGTATGACATTTTCGTGATACGTTTTACCGGACTTTGAACGGTTGATAAACTCTCCATTCCAAATTTCATCATGCTGCAGGGTTTCCCACATATCAACAAATACTTCAGGAGGGGTTAGTCCACTGTTTAATATGTTGGGGTTCTGTCCCAATGCTTCTTCTTTGGTGTAGCCTGTGACTTTTTCAAATTGCTTGTTTACATATTGGATTGTCCCATCAAGGTCAGTTATCACAATGGAGGAAGGATTCTGTTCCACCACAAGCTGTAATTTACGTAACTGTTCTTCTGCGGCTTGTTTTGCAGTAATGTCTCTTGCGTAGAGTAGCAGGCCCTGGATGGTCGGTTCGGCCAGGAGATTTTTAACAGAGGCCTCCAGTACCTTGTATGATCCTTCACTGCTGCGAATTCTAAATATGAGATGCTTCTCGGACTGTAGAGAAAGGATAAAATTTTCAAATCTTTTCTTACTTATTCTTACATCATCTTTATGGAGATATTCAAAAAGGTTTGTTCCGATAATCTGCTCAGGAGGATATCCGAGGATGTTTTGAGCTGAGGAACTTGCATAGGTAACAATACCGGTTTGGTTAATGATCATGCTGAGATCATGGCTTGCCTCGATTAATGTTCTGTAATATTTTTCACTGTCTTTTAATTGAAGTTGGACGGCCTCTCGCTGGGCGATTTCTTTTTCAAGGTCCAGGGATTGTTGACGAAGATTATTCTGGATTGAATTTCTTTCCAGGATGATTGCATTACTATTACGAATAATAAGCCACCCTAAACTTAGAATAATCATTCCAGCAATTACTCTAAACAGCAGCTGCTGAAGTTGAGCTGAATGTTGCCGGTTATTTTTTAGTAGCTGTAATTCTTTGAAATCGTTTTGAGCATCAAAATATATGCGATAGGAGTTTTCCTGCATATGATTAAACAATGGCGTAATCTTCTTGTAAATATTTTGAAGGCGTTCGTTGGTTGTTGATTCAAGCCCCTGCACATCACGATAGATGTCTTGCTGTATTGTTTCGCTCATTACCTGCCAAAACAGAGATATGTACCCTGGCAATTCAAAAAGCTTTGCTCTCAGTTCCAGTATTTCAAGATTGATATGATTTGGATAGTAATTTTTGTAAATGAAGGTTCGAGTCAGTTGTCCGGTATCTTTGGAATTAATCAGGTAGGAGTGTGTGATTGATCCGCCTTTGTTCAATATTGACAGATATTCTATCAAGTCCTCAATCTCATGGTTTATTTTTTTTGTGAAGTTCTGCAGCTCTCTCTCGGTATGAGCAAGGGCGATATCTTGAAATAATCTTTGGGTTGTCAGTAATCTGGAGTAGGAAAGATAGCTTAATTCAACTTTGACTGATTCGTTCTTCACGAGTGACTGTAAAAAGAAAACTTCTCTGCTCATTTGTCTCTGGAGTAGTCCCAGACCGATCAGAAGAAACAGGAAAACAGTGAGCAGGAGCAACAAGTGGCGAACAATAGGCTCTTTAAAGGGTGTAAATTTCATCAATTTAGAATCCGTAATGCAAAAATATTTGCTTTCCCTTCTTGGATGAAGCTAATTTGAGAAAGTATCGGCCTAATTCAGGATGTTGACTGTTCGTTAATAAGCCCATTACGAGTTTTTCCCGTATCACTTCCTGCTTTGCCAAGCGAATTTCATCTATAGAGGAATTGTTATCTTTAGTATATAAGGCTGCTCTCCAGTTTAAAACAACATCAGCTTTTCCTTCGCGTAATGCCTGTGTCAGGCCTTTTGAGTCAGTTGTCATGTAGAGAGCTTTATTTGTAACGTGATCATAGATGCCTTTTTGAGTGAGAGCCAATTGAGTGGCTTTGCCAATGGAACCGGAATTGTCGGCACCAATTACTACCTTTAGATCAGACCGGAGTAGCTCTTCCAGATCCGGAGAGACATTTTTGGGATTTCCCTTGGCAACTAAAAGGACAATTTCATTGTGCCCGATTTCTACGGTTTCTGATATTAATCCCTCATCCTGTAAAGTGTTAATGTAAGAAACAGAACCAGGTAAAAATATTTCACCAATTTTGTTTACTTCAATGGAATTTGCAAGATGGCCTGAGCCGTCATGGCTAATTCTAACAACACATTTTTTTTTCTGTTCCATGATTCTTGCTATTTCCTGCACGGGTTGGAGCATTGTTTCACCACAGTAGATGAGGATTTCTTTTTTCTGGATATCCTCTTTGAAGGGGTGCTCCGGTGCATCGCAACCACAAAGCAATAGTGGTAGAATTATCAGAAGAAAATAAAAAGTTCTCATGAAGGGTTTTGTCTCGGTTGTTTACGTCAGGAAAATAGGATACTTACATATTGAACGCAGGCTTATACGTATCTTCTCACTTGTTGAGAAAGAAAACAAGGTGTAGAGAGAAAATATATCCTCTGGGTAGAGCTAAACCATTAGTTAAGGGAATTTTGTGGTGATTAGTTGTGGGGTTTTATTCAGAAGAGGGAAGGATCAAATCTTTCTGCCATAAATGTATTGTCCACACGTTATGTCATCAAACTCAGCAATATCAGGAAGATGTCCCCATTGTGAGAAGCCGTGTTTTTCGAGAATTGCAACGCTTAGCAGGTTTGTGTCAAGCAGAATTGCAAAAAGATTGTGAAGTCCAAGGATTGGCGCTTTTTGTAAGGCATGTTGTATAAGTAACGTGCCAACTCGTTTACCTCTGTGATTTCTGTCAACATAGTAGCTGATTTCAGCTACATTTCGTAAAGCCATCCTGCCTTTGCGGTGGGCACTGAGACTGCACCATCCTAAGATATTCTTTTTTGTGGAATCCTCCATAACATAAATTGGATATTTCTGAGAGTCATGGTTGTTAAACCATTCCTTTCGATCGGCCAATGTGAGTGTTTCAGTATCGGCTGTACAGTTACCCTGTGTGATTGCCTGGTTATAGATGGATACTATCTGCTCAAGATCTTTTTGTTTAGTAATACGTATTTGCATGGTGGTTGTAACAAGAGTATATATTATAGTTTGTTATGTTTGCTTCAAGTGTCCTTCATTCATTACAAGTATGCATCTTTTTGAGTGAAGAAGCTACTGATTCCCCCAACCTTATTTTTTGACCCTATGTTTTATCTTCACATATCTAATAGAACTGAGAATCTTATCCGTCAGCTTGCTGAAGTGTTACGGTCCGATAAGAGGCATGATCCTTTCAGTCCGGAATATTTCCTGATTCAGAGTCAGGGGATGGAACGTATGCTATCTCAAAATCTGGCGGGACAATTTGTCTCATGGTGCAACTACGAATATATGTTGCCAACTCGTTTTTTTGCATTAATGGCTGATCGGCTTGGTGTGACGTCGGGGCCTGAAGATTATTCACGTGATAAACTCTGCTGGCATCTGGAAAATATTTTTCGCAGTGTGAATACCGGGAATGAAAAATTTACAGTACTGAGTCGTTATGTCTCGTCTGATAATAATGGGATTAAAAGGTACCAACTGGCTCAGCAACTCGCAAATATTTTTGATCAGTATCAAATCATGCGATTTGATATGATTGAAGGGTGGCAGAAAGAACAGCTTTCCACTGATAATCCAGCGGAGATATACCAGATGGAACTTTGGAATATGCTCCGTGAAATAATTGGTCACTCAAGACATCGAGGGCTGTTTTTACGTGATTTAATAAAGATACTTGAAGGCAATGTCGCTCAAGATGGATTGTTACCGAGGCGCCTTTCGGTGTTTGGACTTCACAGCCTTCCGCCAATTCTTTTGAATTGTCTGCATGCTATGGCGAAACATTGTGATGTGCATCTGTATCTTCTGTCTCCCTGTGAAATGTTTTTTGGGGATCAACCCACAAGGCAGGTGCAACTCAGAAAAAAAATGCCATCTCTTGCTAATAAAACGCAATCCATAACGCAGGAAATGGCAGTCCATCCACTCCTCGTATCTTTGTGTCAGCAGGGGAGAGAATTCCAGAATATGCTTACAGAAAGCATTACGTTTGCAAAGGAATTTACAAGCTTTGCTGATCCTTTTGATACAGGTAACCCCTGTCTGCTTCATAAAATACAATCTGATCTGTTAAAAGGAGAGGTGCGTAATGGCTTAATTTCTTTAGAAAAAGATGATTCTGTAACCATCGTTTCCGCCCATTCTCCACATCGGGAAATGATGATATTAAGGGATCGTATTTTATACTGGCTGGACAATGATCCGCATCTGGAATTAAAAGACATCGTGGTTATGGCTCCTGATATTCATGGCTATAGCGGTTTGATTCCTGCTGTATTTCATGATGTCCCACATTCAATAGCGGATCGAAATCCGGCCTTAGCAAATCCGTTTTTTGCTGATTTTCTTCAGTTTCTGGCCCTTGGCTCCAGTCGTTTTGGATGGAGTGAAGTGCTTGATCTGCTCGGGTGTGAAGAGGTGTACCCACGATTTGATATGTGCGAAGAGGATCTTGAATTGCTACGACACTGGGTGGTGTCATCCGGCGTTCGATGGGGTCTGTCGGGAAATCAAAAACAGGCCATGGGGTTGCCGGGTAGAGATGAATGCACCTGGCGCAGCGGTCTTGATCGACTGTTGATGGGATATGCAGCGGGCGGTGCTGAGGAAGTTGGTGGAGTTTTACCATATCCTGATATCGAAGGGAATATGGCTGCTCCCCTTGGCGGGTTATGTTTGTTTTGTGAGCTTCTTGAGGAGGCCGCCGAACAGTTTTCAAAAGCTCACAGTCTTACTGAATGGGCCGAAATTCTAGCGGCTTTTGCGGAACGTCTTTTTGTAAGTGTTGATGATGACAACCTGACTGAACTCTATGGATTGCTCACAAGCCTTGAAGAAGAATATGGCGGTTCGCATCAGGAGGGTGTCAGCTTTGAAGTGATTCGGTCCTGGGTGCAGGGTGCCTTCGAAGAAAAACGATCCAGTGCCGGATTTTTACGAGGCCAACTGACGTTTTGCTCCATGTTGCCCATGCGTTCTATTCCGTTTCAGAAAGTGTGTCTGCTGGGATTGAATGATACGGTGTTCCCCAAAAAGGATTTCCATCCACCCTTTGATTTACTTGGTGTCTCATTTGTCGCGGGTGATCGTTCCAGGCGTAGTGATGACAGATATCAGTTCCTGGAAGCAATTCTTTCTGCAAGGGGAAGCCTGTACCTAAGCTATGTGGGGCAGTCGATTCGCAGTAATGATAGTGTGCCTCCATCGGTTGTTGTTTCCGAGCTGCTTGAGCTTATACAGATCTATGGCGTTGAGGATATGGTTGAAGTTCATCCTCTTCATGGTTTTTCTCATAGCTACTATGACGGTTCTTCTGAGCTGTTCAGTTATGACAATCAGTTACTGGATGTTGCTTCGGCATTGCGTAAACGTTCTGAAAAAGATGATCCATGGTGGAATGGCACCATAAATAAACAGAAAGTAGAAAGTTGTACTGTCACGGAGCTGATTTCTTTTTTTAGTAATCCGCAGAAATATTTTGTTCGTAATATCCTGGGAATCCATCCCGGAAACAATAGTCTCTCCCCCGATGAACATGAACCCTTTGTTTTGGATACTCTTCAGAATTATCTGATGGAACAGGATTTGACCACTGCCACCGTTTATGACTCCGATCAGCAGCATTTTTTGAGACATCGGATCCAGACAGAAGGGCAATGGCCCCTTGGAACACCTGGTGAAATTAGTTTTGTCAATAAACAGAAAGAAATTCAGCCATTCACCGAACTCGTAAAATCTCATACACAGGTGGGTCGTGAAGATGACAGATTTATCGAGAAGATGTTTGCTGGAATGCTGATTACCGGAAAAATAAGTTCTTTTTATACGAACTCTTCTTTTCTTTTTCGTTACGCACGTTTGAAGGGCAAGGATGTTTTGAATGCCTGGCTTCACCATTGTTTGTCTGCTTTTTGTTTGAATGACGCCAGAGAAACCCGATTGCTTGCAAAAGATGCCGAACTGGTCTTTCCGGCTGACAGTGCGACAGAAGAAGATTTAGAGAAATTACTTGTTCTGTTTCAAATCGGACAAAACAGCCCATCCATACTGTTGGTTGAACCTGCTTTTGCATATGCTGTGCAAAATGCCAAAATAGAAGAGGGGGGACGGGGTAATCCGGCAGCAAAGGTGGAAAAGGCCATCGAAAATTCCCTGGATAAAGGTTTTGAGCCTGAATGGGAACTTCTTTATCGTAACCGGAGCCTGGAGAGTCTTCTGACTCAGGAGATGTTTGAAATGTGTAGCTGGTTTTATGAATCCATCT
>DAOWDZ010000173.1 GCA_030638765.1 Desulfocapsa sp. | reverse complement strand
TCCGCATGTCCTTCGTTATGCTCAATCCAATGGGGAAGTAATACCTGTAATTTTTCTAATTGATTCATTGTCATCTTTTTACTCTTTTTCAGTTATTTCCAGAAACACTTTTCCACCTAGAAAATCAATGGATTGCACCTGTACATCTGCTACGAATTTTGGCTCTTCAAAGAAAGTACTCACCTCAACACCACCATTTTTCACTTCTAAGCGAGTAGTACTTTCCATAACAAGCTCTTCTTTTTCAGCCCTGCGGACAACCACACTCATCTGACACATACTTCCCCCTATACTAAAAACCTGAATTCACCTTTTCCCAGCAAATCGTGAAGATGCAACACTCCTATCATTTCATTTCTTCCCCCAACAATTGGCAGAATAGTTATTTCGTGCTTTTGCATGATACTTAAAGCATCAACAGCCTGCATTTTGCTTTTTATAGTAACGGGGCTTACAGTCATTAAATCGTCGACATTGATACTGGTAAGATTTTTCCCTTCAGCCACAGCTCGTCTCACATCGCCATCGGTTATTATGCCACGCACGGTCCGTGCATCATTAACAATTAATACAGCTCCGATATTTTCTCTATTAAGTACTGCAACTGCCTCTGCAGCCATTGTCCCTTCCAAAACCGTTGGAACGGCCTCACCTGCCACCATAACTTCAGAAACATTAACCTTTAGACGCTCGCCGAGGCTACCACCTGGGTGATTTTCGCGAAAATCTTCAGCCTGAAACCGCTTTCGCCGTAACAGTACAACCGCCAAAGCATCTCCCATTGCAAGAGTTGCTGTCGTACTCGCAGTTGGCGCAAGACCAAGTGGACATGCCTCCATGGGGATTTTTATATTGAGTACAACATCACTGGACCTGGAAAGAGTCGATTTCTCACCACCGGTCATTGCAACAACTGCGTTACCACGTTTCTTCAAACTCACCAACAGTGAATTGAGCTCTGTGGTTTCACCTGAATAGGATATAGCTATGACAACATCTGAAGCCAAAACCATTCCAAGATCACCATGCATTGCCTCAACTGGATGAAGAAAAAATGAAGGCGTACCGGTTGAGTTTAAGGTAGCGGCTATTTTCTGTCCAATAATACCGGATTTCCCAATCCCGGTAATGACTATTCTGGTCTGGCAGTCCATAATCAAATCTACAGCCTGATTAAATTCGTCACCTATACCTTCTCTCACAGCGGCAAGTCCCTGTTCTTCAATTTTCAGGACTTCCTTTGCTTCCTTTATGGACATTTTACCACTCCTTAAAATTATACCTTTTGCCCTTAATCAGCTCATTTGAACTTAAACATTTTCCTAAAATAACCACTATCAAAAAATCAGCAATCAGCTTTTCCAGATTCCTTCCCTGACAACTCCCCTTTGTCCTTGACAACACAGCATTTCAGCGTCATATTGTCGTGTTAACTTTTACAAAAAAAAACTTTCTTTAATCTTCTATAAATTCACATGGAGACCTCAATGTCAAATCATATGTTCACCTCCGAGTCTGTCTCAGAGGGCCATCCAGACAAGGTTGCTGATCAAATCTCAGATGCCATCCTTGATTCTATCCTTCGACTAGACCCTGCCGGTCGTGTAGCCTGCGAAACCATGGTTACCACTGGCATGGCAGTTATTGCCGGTGAAATCACAACCAGCGCCTGGGTCGACATGCCTGAAGTAGTCAGAAATACAATCAAATCTATCGGATACAACTCTTCCCAAATGGGTTTCGACTATCAATCCTGTGCTGTACTTACATCAATTGACAAACAATCCGTTGATATTGCAATGGGTGTTGATGAAGGGAGCGGAATGGATCTCGATCAGGGTGCTGGTGATCAGGGGCTCATGTTCGGCTACGCCTGCGACGAAACCAGAGTTTTAATGCCAATGCCCATTACCTATTCTCACAGATTAGTCAAAAGCCAGGCTGATGTAAGAAAATCTGGAAAACTTGATTGGTTACGCCCTGATGCTAAAAGCCAGGTTACCATTGAATACGAGGACAACAGACCCAAACGAATAGATGCTGTTGTTTTATCCACCCAACACGATGAATCGGTGAGTCATAAAGACCTTAAAGAAGGCGTTATGGAGTTGATCGTAAAACCT
>DAOWDZ010000245.1 GCA_030638765.1 Desulfocapsa sp. | reverse complement strand
TCACGGATTTTGACATTAGCATCATTAGTGTGATGAGACAAAATGTAAGTTTCTTCAATTTGGCGAGTTTTAAACAGGGTTGCCTGTGATTTTCACATTGCCTCTTTGACAATGTTAATGATTTCCTTTCCAAAAACGCGGAATTCAGCACGAGGTACTACTTTCTCAGCATCAGATGCCGAAGTGGCTTGGTTTTGGTCGTAAACACTCATCACTATTCTCCTTAGAGGTTTAAAAGATAAATTACATGCAGTTTGTGTAAAAGTCAGCCAGTAACGGCTGTAGCTTTTTTCTGGAAATTCCAAGATTGCCCTGACGATAAAAACTTATAACAGCATCACCTTCCTGATGCTTTCCAGAGAAATCAATTGTGGTTAGTTCAAGATCCTTTTTCTGTAAAAAGTCCACTAGAGCATCATGTTTCTTCTTTGTTGTACAATAAATGATCAGATCTCTGTTGAAATCAGGGGTTGTATATGCATTCATGGAAAGCAATATATCCAGTTGCTTTTTGTTCGCATAACCAGCAAAACTGAATAAGAGGTTGCTGTCCATTTCCAGCCATTGAGTAACCGGTAAAAGTGCTGAACCGATACCGCAATGCACGGTATCAAACTGAAATTCTTTGTAATCCTTTCGTAAAAGGTCACCGGTGGAGAGACCTTCCACACTGAACTTTTCCCTCTGGATGTTTTCAAAATAGTCCTGCCTGGACATTGGGCATAGGGGGAGGAGCTTTCCAGCAACAGTCTGATCGGTATCTGTTACTCTGCCGGCATTCGGGTCAAGGTTGACAGTATCCAGCAGAATTGTTCCTCCTAGAAGGATTGCGACATCTGTTTCTACATCAATACCTGCCTTGTCGAATTCAATGGCAACAAGAGAGGTTGTTGAGCCCACCGCTTCAATTATCCGTGGTGAAGAATTCTCGTACATTCCTTCGTCATTGTGATGATCCAGGACTCCTGAAACATTAGTGCTATATTTTGAAAGAGCCTGACTGAGCTTGTTATGATCTACAAGAACAAGTTCGGTATTACTGGACATGAGTGCTTCAATGTCAACTTCATCAAAAAAGACGACGTCTTCCAGATTGATATGTGCTTCATTAAACACATATACAGCCTCTGTTCGTAGTTTGAAGTCTGCACGAGGAATCGGCATGACGGGGAGGACACCCCCACTTGTCTCCTTACGATTTAACAGGTACCCATAAGCAATTGAGGAAGCCATTGAGTCAAGGTCGGCGGCTTCGTTGCCAAGAATGATCATTCCGGCGTCATTGAGGTTTGCCTTTGCTGAAGAAAGATACTTTTGTATGGAACTCATAAGAGACTATCCTTTTTGTATGTTTACGATTTGTCTTACTCATCTTGAAAGCAAATCAAGAGTTAATCAATTATCAATATGGATTACGAGTGTTACTTTGATGCTTCTTGAGGTTTTGGTTTCGAGATAACTTCTGTCTCCGAATTGGTTTCTTCATCATCATCTCCTTCCAGTAAACCGTATCTCAGAATAGCTTTTGCAATTTCAGCGCTGTAGTTATTGATCTGGCTCAGGGCATCCAGCAGTTCCATATGGATAGTATGGGTTTCCACTGTATCCTCATGCATAGCGAGCATTCTGCTCATATGTTGTTTGCGAATACGATCATCAAAATGGACATAACGGCTTTGCTTCTTTTGCACTTTCTTGGCTAGAGAGTTATCCATTTTGTTCATCATTCGTTTCAATCGGGTGAGTTGTTTACCAACTTTTTTGTGATAGCTGATCAGTTCCGCCTTGCCTTCTTCAGAAAAATCAGCACCAACCACTTCCTTCTTTTGGACCAGGGGAACAATCTGTTTAACAATCACGTCTCCAATGCTTTCCATGGCATCCAGGAGAGAAAGAAGGCCATTGACCTCACGCCCTTGACCTTTAACCAGTTCCTGCCCAGTGATTTTGAGAAGATATATTCTGGTCTTTTCTTCCAAAAAGTTGATTTTGTTCTCACGCATTGCTATGCCTTCAAGGAGTGAGAGCTGTTCAGGGTAGATTTGGTCGCGTGGAATATCATCACTTACAAATGGAACGATTGATGCGCTATACATTCTGCTAAGTATTTTTGCCATTCTGGAAATCTCACTGTTTGCGAGTTCCAAGGCTATTGCCGGGGTGTCAATAAGTGCATCGTCAATATGCCAGGTGGCTGGGTTAATACCTTTTTTTATGCTGACTATCGGCAGAAGACGGATTATTAGCCTGGCGAAAAGATCCACAAAGGGTAGAAAAAGAAGTCCTATGCTCACATTGAAGATGGTGTGGGCATTGGCAATCTGTCTTGCAACTCCTGAATCAAAATTCCCTGCAAAGCTGCGGATCATGTCGGCAAAGGGCTGAATGAAAGGGAAGATGATCATGACACCTACGATCTTGAAAAGAACATGGGCCAGGGCAACACGCTTTGCCTCCCTCTGGGTTCCGATGCTGGCAAGACCAGCAGTGACGCAAGTGCCGATGTTTGCACCGAGAATTAAGGGGATTCCACCTTCAAGGGATATAAGTCCCTGCTGGGCAAGGACAATGACAACTCCGGTGGTGGCACTTGAACTCTGCACCAGGGCAGTGAACAGGGCTCCGGCCAGGATTCCCATAAAAGGATTTTCCATGGACTTCATCATGTCGATGAATCCGGGATAGGTGCGAAGTGGTTTCATGGAGTCACTCATCAGTTTCATTCCGTAAAACAGGATTCCGAAACCAAGAATGATATCGCCGATACTTTTCAGATTTTCATTTCTGCCGAACATTCTGAGGGCAAAACCGGTGGCAACCATAGCTAAGGCGTAATCAGTGAGCTTGAACGCCACCATCTGTGCCGTTATGGTGGTACCGATGTCAGCGCCCAGAATTACTCCTAGGGATTGGCCAAAAGTCATTAATTCCGCCTGGACAAAACTGACCAGCATAACAGTAGTAGCACTGGACGATTGAATGACCATGGTTACAAAAGCACCAACAACCAAGGCAACGACACGGTTTTGGGTAAGGGTGCTAAGAATGGTGCGCATCTTGTTACCAGCCGTTTTCTTCAAACCTTCGCTCATCTTCTCCATACCGTAGAGAAAGAAGGTAAGGCCGCCTAGAAGACCAATACTGAGAAAGAGCCATGAAATAGTTTGGCTCTCTTGTGCTGCAGCGTAGACCGGGGTTGTTGTTAACAGAACAGCCCCCGTTGTTACTAGAATAAAACCGGGGTTCACTGGTGAGTTTTTTGTCATCATATTATTTATTTCCTTTATAAGGATACCAGAGTAGTTTCTTTGATTGTTGTGATTCCTTTTTAATAAGCGAGAATGGGAGAGCCCTCTTGAATCACTATAAGAGTAGCACCTGAACAGGGAAATAATCAAATTAGAACACGCAATGGGACACATAAGGATTTGTTATGAACTTTGACCATCTCCAAACTTTCCAGGCAGTTGCCAAGACTGGTAGCTTCACAAAAGCCGCCAGAAGTCTTTTTATAACCCAACCGGCTGTCAGCCAGCAGATTCAGGCCTTAGAGGCCTCTGTTGGAGTACGCCTTTTTGATCGTACCGGAAAGAAAATTCACCTGACGATAGAAGGTGAAATGTTACTGACAAAAACCAGTAAGATTGCCAATGAGCTTCGAGAAATTGAAATATTGTTTGAAGAACTCAGTAATCTAGATAAAGGAAAACTGAATATAGGCTCTAGTGCCATTTTCGGGACCTATTTTCTGCCCCGCCCCATAGGAAAATTCAACAATGAATACCCCTGTATTGAGATCAACCTTCATACAGGAAATTCACACAAAATAATCTCCATGATGCTCAGCAACAAAATAGACTTTGGCTTTGGCGCTCTTATGGTGGATGAACCAATGGTGGAACATGTTCTGATTCATCGGGAATCCTTTGTCGGAGTGGTCGGCAGCCAGCACCCGCTCGCTAATGGGGGGACTGTTACCACGGAGTCGCTGAAATCAGTCCCTTTTATCCTGCGGGAGCAAGGCACTAGAATTCGTCGCGATGTGGAAACTTGGCTGAAGAAGGTGGGAGAATCATTTACTCCGGAACGGTTTATTGAGCTGGAAAATATGGCGACAGTAAAAAGACTTGTTGAAGAGGGTTATGGCATCACCATTATCCCTCAGTCAGCAGTGCGTAGAGAGTTGCGCGATGGTCTTCTTCAGGTGGTTGCCTTACCGGAGTTTGATTTGAAAACATCATATTTTCTTTATTATCCCAAACAGCGCAGTCTTTCTCGGGCTGCGCAGACGTTTCTTGCGCTGTTCCCTCAAACTGTCTCTCTTTCGCATGCCGACAACCTGGATTCTGTGCCAATTTGACTGGAGAGGTATACATCGGAAAACGGTTGTTAATAATTCAGACACCGTCTTCAAAAAATATCTCGTCACCACCAAGACGAGCGACCCACCCGATACACCGTATGTATGACCGAACGTCTCTTCCTGGACTTTCTTCCTACCCTTCCTGATTTATCTATTCTGTCTCTATTATTACAAAGATTATAGTTGTGTTGCCGTAGAGTGAATAAAAACTTTAAGGGAAGCTGTTGAATGCAGCATCCCAGAACTGATGATCAAAAGTATTCTCATAAGGATGCCTTATGATGAATATTGCCAACTCTAATTGGACAGTCATTCTTTTTTATTGTTTACTTTCAACTGTTGATGAAGAGCACTTTAAACAGCATATCAATATCATAGGTCATCATATATTCATGTGCATAACTAACAAAAAAGGAGAAGGCAATGAAAAAAACACTCATTTTACTGGCAGCAGTCACACTACCGATGTGGGCAACAAGCTCAGTGGTTATGGCCGGATGGGATACACAGGCAGGGATTGAGAATGACTGGGATGGCGATGGTGAATACGAAGGGCACGCCAAGGCTCGTCTTCGTTATAAAGGCAAAGGCTGGAAAGCCCAGGTAGAGTACAAGACGGAATTTGAACCTGATAGCAACGATGGTTCCATCGAGCTCCAGGGAGATTACAGTTGGAAGATAGGTGAAAAAGGTACATTCACCTTGATGAACGAACTCCCCTACAACATTGACAATCAATCCTGGGGTGGTGAACTGACACCAAGATATTACCATAAGCTTGACAATGGTTTCAAAATTGGCTTTGACCTTGAGATCGATTATCTGAGTAGCGATGTATGGGATATCCACGAAATAGAGATCGAACCCACCATTATATGGGGTACAAAAGTGGGGACTGGGACTTTGGGTCTTGAGCTGGAGGCTCCGGTTATGCGTCTTTATTCCAGTAAAGACGGTGTGGATGACTTTGAAGTAGAAACTATTGAGTTTATCGCCAACTACACTCTTCCATTAGGTGGAAAAAGCACTAACGTCAATTTTGAGTTTGGTGCACCTTTCCAGCTTGATGACTCGGAGTGGGAACAGTACCTTAATATCGTCTTTAACCATAAATTCTAACGCTGTGTCACGACATGACTTGGTGGAGTAAGAGGCTTTCAATCTGCTCAGCAAGTAAGTGTTTTTCAAAATTGCCTTCATTGCCTGTAATACCTGCAGTGAAGGCCTCTTCCCATCCTGGTGGGATCCGAAAGGGCGCATGATGCCTTCCAGGCCCTTGATGAAGTTCCAAAAAGGATCCGATTTTCAGTCGACTTTACTTATCATAGTTGTCTCTTAGTACTCTGAACCTGATAGAGTTTAAAGTCCTGTCCCTGAACCATTTTAAGAGGGCAATAAAAATATTGTGTGAAAAAAATAAAATCATATATCTGTCAATAAATGCTTGTTTTCATGTGAACTTAGCTGGCTGGAAGTCAAAACTATTCCGAAAAAATCATTTATGGACAGATATCTAAAAGGATATCGATATGAACATTTTAAAAAAAGAAGTAGGCGTAGAAAATCAAATTGACGAGTTCCTTGACAAGGTAGTTCGTTCAGGTCTGATTTTCGGCCAGGGAGCCGAGGCTTACCTGAAGGGAAATAGTATCGACTTTGAACGCAAATTAAAGGAAATCAGGGAAGTAGAACATACCGGTGATGATCTCAAACGTTCCATCCAGCAGCATCTCTATACCAAAACACTGATTCCGGAATCAAGGGGAGATGTCATGCAGCTTCTCGAAGATATGGACTCCCTACTTGATCGTTTCAAAGGGGCTTTATGGCGGATGGAGATTGAAAATCTGGATATTGATGAAGAGTTTCACGAAGACTTCCTCCTCCTCATCAAGGTAGTGGGGGAAACAGTGGAAGCCATTGTTCGCTCTGTCAGGGCATTTTTCAAACATATTGACGAGGTAAGTGCTCATCTCGATAAAGTCTACTACTGGGAATCTGAGTCGGATAAGATCGCTACTCGGCTGCAAATGGCCATCTTCCGTAAAGAGGATCTGCGTCTCAGCCACAGGATGCTGCTGCGTGAATTCGCTCGTCATCTGGATAAGATTGCTGATCGGGCTGAGGATGTTGCTGACAGACTCAATATCTATGTAATCAAACGTTCACTGTAAGGAGAACCATCATGTTTGGATTTTTTTCGAGTGGATTGTTTCTTGGGTGGTCTTTGGGAGCTAATGACGCATCCAATGTGTTCGGTACTGCTGTTAGCACGCGGATGATAAAATTCAGGACCGCAGCCATCTACTGCTCCATCTTTGTAATCATAGGCGCAGTTATCAGTGGTGCCGGTGCTTCCCATACCCTGGGAAAACTCGGCGCGGTCAATGCTATACCTGGTGCTTTTGTTGTCGCCTTTGCCGCCGCTACAAGTGTTTACCTGATGACCCTTGCCAGGTTTCCGGTTTCAACCTCCCAGGCTATTGTCGGGGCGATTATCGGCTGGAACATGTTCAGTGGTTCAATCACCGATATGGGTTCATTAAGCAAGATCGTTTCCACCTGGATATTTTGCCCACTACTGGCCATGGGTATCTCCATGCTTCTTTACCTGACGACCTGTATGGGTATCCGCAAGTGCAGTATCCACATGTTTAAATTGGACATGCTGACCCGCTGGTCCCTGCTCGGAGCCGGTATCTTCGGCTCCTATTCTCTGGGTGCCAATAACATTGCCAATGTCATGGGGGTCTTTGTCCCCGTTGCCCATCTAGATCCCATTTCATTTATGGGTATGAGCTTTTCAGCAGCCCAACAGCTTTTCCTCCTTGGAGGTGTAGCCATTGCTGTAGGGGTTTTCACTTTTTCCAAAAGAGTAATGCTGACTGTGGGAAAAGGTATTTTTGACCTTTCTCCAGTTATGGCTGCAGTCGTTGTCTGGTCACACTCCATTGTCCTCTTTCTCTTTTCCTCCGTGGCACTGGAATCCTGGCTCCAAGGCCATGGATTGCCTTCCATTCCCTTGGTTCCTGTGTCAAGCTCCCAGGCCATTGTTGGTGCGGTTATCGGTATTGGTTTCTTGAAGGGGGGAAAGAGTATCCGCTGGAAGACCGTTGCTGGTATAACCTCTGGCTGGATAACGACTCCCATTATTGCGGCCCTGATCAGCCTCATTTCCCTTTTTTTCCTGCAAAATGTTTTCCAGCAGGATACCTTCCGCCAGGTGAAATTCAGCCTGGATACAGCTTCCATTGCTCGAATTGAAGAGGCTGGGGTGGCCGTAGAAAAGCTTCAACCCTTGATGTGGAAGGAATTCCCCAATGCAGTGGCTTTTAAAAGCGCTGTTATCGATGGAGCGC
>DAOWDZ010000117.1 GCA_030638765.1 Desulfocapsa sp. | reverse complement strand
TTTCTGTCTCCAAACAGTGCGATGGTGTTGGAAAGTGTTGACCTTGATCAAACAGGAGTGAGTTCAGGTATGCTTGCAACTGCGAGAAATCTCGGGATGCTGGTTGGGGTATCTCTGGCTGGGTTGCTTTTTGGGATGATCTTTTCAAGAGTTAGTGGAGGGCTTGATTTGAAACAGTATAGCCCTGATCAGGTACAAAACTTTATGTTTGCACTGAAGATGACCTTTACTCTTACAGCCGTTCTTGCTGTACTAGGCGCTATTCTCTCTTTTCTGCGCGGAACTGAACGTCACATTAAAACGAAGAGATGATTTTCATGTATGTTCAGCATTGCAGGGTAGAGTTATCGTGGCAATCATACCGTCTATTTTACCATATTCCAGGGTGAATTTGCCTTGATGCTCTTCGACAATCCTTTCAACAAGAGTAAGCCCCATTCCTGTTCCATATGTCTTCGTCGTAAAAAAAGGATCGGCAACCCGGTCAAGGTTCTCTCTTTTAATACCACTGCCTGAATCTTCGATGATAATCTCTGCTTCAGAACTGTTTGAGCTACAGGATATGGTTAAAAACCCACCTGAGCTGATGGCTTCAATACCATTTTTAATCAAATGATGCAGCATCTGCCGAATGCGTCTGGAATCTAAATACAATTCAGGATCTGGAGAGGGAAGGTTAAGTTGGTATGAAATGGACTGTTTTTTCATTGAGCCATAGAAAAGCAATATACTTTTCCGGATAATTGGATAGAGAGCTTGTAAGCATTTTTCAGTTTTGGTTTCGCCTACAAAATTAAAGAGATCATCAAGGGTGGATTCGATTCTCGATGATTCCATAATCATCATATCCAGGAATTTTTGATTATTCTTATCAGAATTTTTTTTGCCAAGTAAGCGAGCAATTCCTCCAATGGAGGTTACGGGGTTGCGAATGGCATGTACGAGCTGAGCAGACATCTGACCAAGCGCCGAGTAGCGCTCAGCATCGATAAGAAGGTCTTTATTTGTCTCAAGTTCCTGCGTAACATCTTCAAGTTCTGCTATCTTATTTTGCATATCCATATAGGAACGGCTATGTTCAATTGCTAGACTTGCCTGGTTTGCAAATATTTCGAGTGAATGAATGTCATCAGCAGTTATCGGATTCTCCGTTACAAAATTATCGGCGATGATTACACCGAGGGATTGCCGGGGTGAGAATAATGGCGTGACAATAAAGTTCTCTTCCTGAAAACTCTTTATAAGATCCTCTGCTATCGGTTCGAAATCGACAAGTCCATTTCGGACGTGAATGCTTCGACGACTATTGCAGGATCGAATAAGAACATGGTCTGTATCATTTGCCGGAATATGGAGGTTCTGGGTAATTGAATTCAGTTCAACATCATTATCCATACTGGATAACTTGATCTTGTTGAGAATGTCGGTAAGGTGGAGGTTGTCTTTTTTTATTCCATCCCAAACTTGAGCTGCATCGGCTTTGAATTGTGGCCCAATCGCCATTCTTCCTTGTAACTCGGTTCTGTCATCATTGAAAAGAAGAAGGAAGGCTCTATTGAATTTCAATCCCTCTTCTGCGGTTATGCCAACCAGAATTGATTGAAGAACGGTATTTAATTCAGTGCTGTTTAAATAGGCACTGTTCATTTTCAGGTTAAGTTGGTGGAGAAATTGTGTTCGAAAATTGGTATGTTCCAGTTGTTTCTGATAACGATAATTTTGAATTGTGAGTTTGCGATTTTGTAAAGCTCTTCTTACGGCGAGACGGAATTCATCTATGGTTACAGGTTTGGACAGGTAATCATCTGCACCCTGTCTCAGACAATTGAGTGCAACCTGTAGGTTTGTGCTTCCCGTAAGCATTATAATGCTCATATCAGGATAGAGAGGAGCGATCTCTTGAAGAAGATCTGTTCCGTTGCAGTCCGGCAACCCAATATCAAGAAGAACAAGAGCTACGGATTCCCGTTCAAGAATTTGTGTGAGTTCGGCCCCGGTGGAAGCTGTTAGGGCTGTAAAACCATCTTTGTTGAGAAGGGTTTTAATAAGAAGAATAATTTCTTGTGAATCGTCAACAATTACTATGTTTTCACCGGGTTCAAGAAAGTCCTTTGCCGGGTATGTGTCATCAAGAAAATCAGTTGGAGGAGGGGCAACCATGGGGAATCACACTGGTTGAACATTCTTATATTGTTTAAATTACATTAGATTTACTTTACAGTGCTTGTTGAAAAAGAAAAGAAAAAACCGATTCACTGAGTAGATTTTTTGCTCGATTGCAAATGGTGTGGATGTGAAAGATGGAGTAAGTGATAGTGAACTCAAGAAGGTCATCGCCGATTTTCTTGAAATGGGGCACGTAGACAATATTTTTGAGATGTTTAAACGGGACAATCGCTACTATTCCTGGGTTGGTGAATTGCTGGATGATGAACGCTTTGCCGTCCGCCTAGGCGTTGCTGTTCTCTTTGAAGAATTGAAAATTCATTGCAAAGATGACATTTGTCTGGCTGTACCGTCACTTTGTAGAGCTCTTGAAACAGCTCCTCCCCATGTCCGTGGAGAAGCTGTGAACGTTTTAGGAATTATAGGAAGTGATGAGGCGTTGGATTGTGTTCGTGGGGCGTTGGCGGATGAATCACCTCAGGTACGTGAAGTGGCAGAGGATGTTTTGGAGGAGTGTGAGTGAAAGAGATTTTTGCTGAAGGCGGAAAGCTTTCCCTAGGGCTATCAGGGTATGAGCCACGGTCTGGACAGCAACAGATGGCTGATGCTGTGTCTGAGATATTACTTGAAGGAGGCAAACGGACTGATGGCCAAGCCTCCCTTTTGTTGGTTGAAGCTGAAACCGGTATCGGTAAGACTCTTGCGTATTTAGTTCCTGCTCTGCTTTCCGGGCAGCGAGTCGTTATCTCAACAGCAACAATTAATCTTCAGGATCAGATAGTAAAAAAAGAAATGCCTCTGCTTGAGAAAGTATTGGAAATGAATATCCCGGCACTTTGTATAAAGGGAAGACAAAATTATCTTTGTCATTATCGCTGGTTTCAATATTGCTCAAGTCCTCAAACGTCACTGATTGAAGATGATGATATACAAAAAATTGATGCTTGGTTGAATCGCACAGAGACTGGTGATAGGGCGGAACTCTCCTGGTTGCCTGATCGTTCACTTCTCTGGCCTAAAATCTCTGCTCATTCTAATCAGTGTCTGGGTGGGGATTGTCCTGAGTTTCAGCTCTGTTTTGTAAACCGTCTTCGTAAACAAGCCGGTTCTGCACGTATTCTTATTGTGAATCACCACCTGTTTTTCTCTGACCTTGCTCTGCGTCAGGGCGGGTTTGCTGAAATACTCCCTCGTTATCAGGCGGTGGTCTTTGATGAGGCACATCATTTAGAAAATGTTGCCACCAATTTCTTTGGGAAACATTTCAGTCATTATCAATTACTTGATCTCATTGGTGACCTTGAACGGCAGGCAGAAACGGATCTGAAATCATCGACCTTTAACGAGTTACTTGGTTCTGCACGTGGTCTTAAACAACGCCTGGATGTCTTTGCCGCACTGTTTCCTGTAAAGAAAGGGCGTTATCCATTAAACCCTCTTATTGATACAATAAAAGGATGGAAAGAGTCCCTGGATGCCTTGCTAATGGGATTAGAACGGCTTGCTGACAAATGTCTTAAGCATGCTCCTCAAGGAGAAATCTGGAATCTTTTTGCAGATCGTACCCTGGAACTTCAGAAAAATCTTCTTCATATAGCAGGGCTTGAACAGGCTGAAGAGGGATATTTTATACGCTGGTATGAAAGACGTGAGAGAACTGTCAGTCTTTCTGCAACTCCTGTGAAAGTGGCGGAAGAGTTGGGAAATTGTTTGTATAACTCGGTACAGTCTTGCATAATGACTTCAGCTACGCTTACAACAGGTGGCGATTTTAAATATTTACGAGATCGTCTTGGGATTGATGATGAATGTAAAACATTGCGTCTGCAATCCCCCTTTGACTATAAAGGCAGAACTTTGTTATATGTACCGGAGCAGGGATTTCCTGAACCTGCTGCCGCAAATTACAGTGAAGCATTAAGCGATCGTATTTATGAGTTGTTGAGACTCAGTCAGGGAAGAGCTCTGGTTCTTTTTACCAGTTTCAAGGCAATGGATATGGTTGCCGACTCTCTTGTCGGTAGATTGTCCTATCCTGTCCTGGTACAGGGTACAGCTTCGAGGCATGCGTTACTGGATCAGTTCCGTGAGACCAACGATTCAGTCCTGTTGGCCGTTGCGTCTTTTTGGGAAGGTGTGGATGTCTCTGGAGACTCATTGAGTTGTGTGCTAATCGATAAATTGCCCTTTGAAGTACCGAGTGACCCTGTTATTCAGGCGAGGATGAAAGCAATTGAGGCAGATGGTGGCAAACCTTTTTTTCAGTTTCAAATTCCAAGAGCCATCCTAACTCTGCGCCAAGGGGTAGGGCGACTTATGCGTTCTACCAGTGACAGAGGAGTTATTGCTGTCTTGGACATCCGTCTTTACTCAAAAGGCTATGGACGAATATTTCGGGCCAGCCTGCCTCCGTCTCCTGTGGTACGGACTCTTGAAGAAGTAAAAGAATTTTTTGAAACAGAACACATTAAAGGATAAAAATGGCAGCGATCAATACAGACAACCATAAAAAACAGTTGATGCAAGCCATCGTCCCGGAAGTTGCAAAAATTGAGCATGTTATGAAACAGGATTTGCTGGAGGCAACTGCCGGAGCAGACCCTCTGTTAAGTGAAGTTCTGGACTATGGGATTTTTAATGGAGGCAAACGTCTTCGACCGCTTCTTGTTGTATTGGCCGCAAGACTCTGTGCTCGTGTTCAGGAGTATGAACAAAATGATACTATTTATAAGCTTTCAATAGCCTTTGAGTATCTGCATGGTGCCACTCTTTTTCATGATGATATAATTGATGACTCAGAAATTCGTCGTGGTAAAGCGTCTGTTAATAAAGAATTTGGCTTAATTGCCGCTATTCTTGGCGGTGATTTTCTTCATTCCCGTTCCATGTATATCATCGGAACTAGAGGTGGTAAGACTGCACTTGAGGTTTTTTGTGAAGCAACAAATGCCATGGTTGATGGTGAATTTCTGCAACTTCGTAACTCCAGGAAATATGATATCTCAGAGGATGACTATTTTGCTGCAGTAAAAGGGAAAACAGCGTTACTTATCGCAGCAACCTGTGAAATAGGGGCTCTTGCTGGTGGGGCAACTGCTGCTGAGCAGAAGGCCCTTGCCGATTATGGCATAAGCCTTGGAACTGCGTTTCAGATTGTGGATGATGTACTTGATTATCAGGGAGATCCTGATAAAACAGGTAAGGTTGTCGGGAATGATTTCCAGGAAGGAAAAATCACTCTGCCTGTTATATTGGCTCTTGCTGAGGCAAATTCAAAGGACAGGGAAAAGCTTCTGTTTCTGCTTGGAAATACCAATGCAAGACGCGATGGTTACGATGAAGCGTATGCGTTGATTGAGAAATATGATGGCTTTACTAAAAGTCGCAAGAGAGCTGAAGAAATTGTTACCAAAGCGGTTACTGGTCTTGGGATTTTTTCAGACGAAGCGTGTTTACCAGTTATTGCAGTGCTTAATGCTTTGGCGCAATATGTATTATCACGAGAAAAGTAATTTGGATTCTCTTCGTTTTCCTTAGAAAATGTACGGATTATGAGTAAGAAAATCAGAAAAAAAATAAAACCGGCGGTGCGGCGCAGGAAAAAATCTAAATCCAAATCGTCGTTTTCAATGAGGATATTTTCTTTTTTTATACTTCTTGGTTTGCTGTTGTTCTCCATGGGAGCTGCCGGGTACGTAATCTTCTTCAGAACCGCCATCGCCCATGGCGCAACTCCAAAAGAAAACAGTCACGTAATAGCGTTTGAAGAACCCTATACTGCCATTCCAGAATTACCTTCTGATATCCCTCCAGACGTCGATAGCAGTCTACCCATGATTGCTATCATTGTTGACGATATGGGCTATCACATGGATATCGGCACTCAATTGCTCGAGCTTCCCTTGGATTTGACATTTTCGTTTTTAGCAGCAGCGCCTTTTACTGCTGAACTTGAAAAGATAGCTTTCCAGGCTGGCAAGGTTATACTTTTACATCAACCGATGGAACCCAAAAGTGAAAAATGGGATCCTGGACCTGGTGCTTTTCTTCTCGGGCAGAGTAAAGATGAACAGAAACTGCTATTTCAGCACAATCTTGCAGGAGTACCCCATGCAGTGGGTGTGAATAACCACATGGGTTCTCTTTATACGGAAAATCGGGCTGCCATGGATAATCTGATGGAACTACTACGTGCTCAAGATCTATTTTTCGTTGACAGCTTTACCACAGCGTTGAGTCAAGGTCTTGTAGCAGCTCAGGCAGCAGGTGTACCTACAGCGAGACGTCACATTTTTCTTGATAATGTACACTCACAGGACAAAGTGTGTAATCAGTTGCAGGAATTGGTGAAGCGTGCTGAAAAAGATGGCTGGGCAATCGGGATTGGACATCCGAACAAAGCAACCCTGGCGGCTTTGACGAATTGTCAGGAGAACTTATTGAAGCGGGTACGTTTGGTGAGTGTTCAGAAAATACTCGCTGAGTTGAATCAGGTTAAATAAGAACAAGGAGTCTGCCCTTTCCCGGCAGACTCCTTGATTGATACTCGGCTTATTTACTGCTACTAATCTTAAAATGACTCACCATCTCTTTGAGGGTCTTGGCAATGACAGCAAGATCATTGGCGCTGCCTTTCACCGTATCGCCCGTATTTGAGAGTTCTCCAGTAAGATCGGACATTTCAGTTATGTCATGAGCGATATCATTAGAGGCGCTTGAACTCTGGGCAACATTCTCATTCACTTCACCAATACCCATTGCTGCCTGCTGAATGTTTTCTGCAATCTCGTTGGTTGTTGCAGTTTGCTCGGCAACTGAAACTGTGATCCCTGTGACAATGGCATCAATCTGCTCAATTACTTTCGTAATTTGACGAATCTCAGCAACGGTTTCATCGGTTGATCCCTGCATGAGTTCAATGGATGACCTGATCTCCCCTGTTGCTGCTGCCGTTTGCTTGGCCAATTCTTTGATTTCGTTGGCAACGACAGCAAAGCCTTTACCGGCTTCTCCAGCTCGTGCTGCTTCAATGGTTGCATTCAGGGCAAGCAGGTTTGTCTGATCGGATATTTCTGTAATAACACCTGTAACCTTTGAAATCTGATTGGCAGCTTCTCCCAGTGCATCAACTTTTTCAGTAGAACTGTTGGCAAGTTGTACAGCATCTTCAGTGATACTTCTTGCTTCTTTTGTTTTTTGATCAACTTCTGCAATAGATCGAGTCACCTCTTCCGAGGCGGTTGCAACAATTGTAACATTTGTTGACGCTTCTTCACTGGCAGCCGCAACCGAGCTCATGTTGCCACTCAACTGTTCAGTGGCAGCTGCTACTGAATTTGCGCGACCAGAAACGTTTGAGCTATTTTCGGACATGGATTGGGCAATACCATTCAGGTTATTTGATGTCGATGCAAGTGTTAAGACTTCGCTGTTCATATTACCAATCATAGAGTTGAGTTTTCCGGCCATTCTATTTAAAGCAGTAGCCAGAAGACCAAGCTCATCTTTTTGATTGAGTTTCAGTCGTTTGGTAAGATCACCATCAGCTAGTGACTCAGCAAGGTCTACAGATTGTTTGAGGGTTGAACTTATATTTCTAGACAGAAAAAAGCTGAAGAGAAAAGAGAGAAAAATGGAAAGGACTGTCAGTCCTAGGATTAAATTGATTTTTAATTTAATTTCATTTTGCAATTGTTTTTCATCATCTGCAATTACATTTTTAACTTCTGATATGATCTGGTGAAGGCTTGATTTTATTCCCTGAATAGACGCTCGAGATTTCTTGTTATAGATTACGATGGCCTCATCTTTGAATCCATCATTCTCCTTTGTTGACTTTGATATTTCTTTTGCAGAATCGTGAAGATTTTTATGTGGCGTTTCAAGCTGTTTTAACAGGGGAACCAGACTGGGGACAATCATCTCAGCCTGTTTTCTTTTGTCACTATAAAGCCATTTTCCTAATTTACAGGCATGATCATCTGTTTTAACTTTGAGTTCTGTCGAATTTTCATCAAGAAGAAAGACGATAACCTTATTTTGCCAGTTGATGTGGTCAAGTTCCCGACTCAGCATCATCTCCTGAAGTTCACTTAAGTATATAGTGTCTTTTATATTTGCAGAGATGTGTGTAAAGCTGTTCCAGCTCACAGTGCTGATAATAATCAGCAAAAGGCCCACAAAACCAAAACCCACGGTGAGTTTTTTTCCAATCGGTAAATTTCTCCAATTCATTACACACATCTCCTGTGTTTGCTGATATTATTAAATGCTTGAAAGGATGATAACATACAAAATGTCAGTTCATTGTATGATATATCTGCTTATAGGTAAAATATATTTAGATATATTTTTGAGAAAAACAGTGAAAAAAGGAAGAAAAATGGTTGGAAAAAGGATGAGTGGGTAGATAATTTACCCACTCATTGAATCAGCTAACTCAATCTTAATGCTTAAAAGAGCGTTGTCCGGTAAACATCATTGCTACCTTGGGATCCGCTTCATTACATGCCTCGATGGTGTCAGAATCACGCATGGAGCCACCAGCTTGAAGAATAGCAGTAACACCTTGATCTATTCCAACATCTGCACCATCCCTGAAAGGAAAGAAGGCATCCGATATCATGACAGAGCCTGGCAGGTTGGCTCGATCTTTTTGTACCTGTGCGTCAATGGCATCTTTTTCAGCAATATCTCGTTTTCCCTGTGAAATTTCAAGTGCGAGATCAGCGTATGGCATTTTGTACTCGTCAAAGCAGAGGATATCGGCGTATTTGATATAAGCTTTATGGACCGCAATTTCTGCAACACCAACCCTGTCTTGCTCACCGGTGCCGATTCCCACGGTACAACCGTCTTTAATATAAAGAACGGAGTTTGATGTGACTCCATGTTCAACAGCCCAGCCAAAGAGCATATCATCAATTTCACGCTCAGTTGGCTCTCTGTCACATTTGTATTCCACACCTTTACGGGTAACAGCGGCCGCTTGCATGTCATTAACTGAACGGATGGAATTGACTGCTGATTGTTGAGCAATAATACCTCCATCAATGAGACTCTTGAAATCAACAAAGCGAAACTTTTCAAAATCAGCAAGACGATCGATGGCACCCATTTTGATAACGCGAAGATTTTTTCTGGCAGCAAGTATTTCA
>DAOWDZ010000068.1 GCA_030638765.1 Desulfocapsa sp. | reverse complement strand
TTGTATGTAATGCCGGAAAAACGATCACAACCTCTGTGCCCTTTCCAACTTCTGAATAAAAGTTCATTACTCCGTTATGCTCTTTCACGATTCCTGCCGAAACCGAAAGACCAAGACCGGTGCCGCCAATGGATCGCTTTGTTGTAAAGAATGGATCGGTAACCTGATTTAACTCATCCTGGGCAATTCCAGCTCCTTCATCAAGAATAGAAATTTCAACACCATCCATTTCTTCGTTATACCGTGTCGAGATACTAAGTGAAGCATCGGTAGTTTCCAGGGCCTCACAGCTGTTTTGAATCAGGTTAACAACAACTTGTGTTAAACGTTGCCGGTTAGCGTTAACCATTAACTTTTCTGAAGCGTAATTGGTTACAAATTTATTGGTACTTTTACGAATAGAATTACTTGTAAGACGAACTCCATATTGTACAACTTCAGTTATATCGACGGGGATCTGCTGACCTGAAGTTTCCTGTCTTGCGTAATCTTTCAGATCAGCAACAATCTGTTTTATCCTCATCGCACTTTCTTCTAGTTCCTGACTAATACGAGGCAGCTGGTTACGCATAGTACTGTATTCAACTCCAGCTATGGCAAAATCCCCATTTTCTTCATAAAATTCGTCCAGTATAGGTTTAGCACTTTCCCATGAACGATTCAGAATAGGAATATTTAAAAGAGCAATGGAATTTGGATTGTTTATTTCATGAGCCACCCCTGAAACCAACAAACCAAGTGATATCATTTTATCTGCCTGGATAAGATGTTGCTGTTGTTTTTTGTTTTCTTCTTCATTTTTTTTACGCTCACTAATATCTCTGACGATCCATATGGCATGCCATTGCCTTTTAATGGTTGTTGAAGAGAGGGATAGCTCAACATATACATCTTTATCTTCACTGTTTCTTGCTACTATATTAACGGCTTGAGCGGCGCTTGCGCCTGTACCAACGCGTTCCATGGGCTCAACACTTAAATCATCGCTCTCCCGCCTGGGATTAATAAGCGAGTGTATGGGATGCTGAAGAGCCTCTTCCGGCGTATAGCCAAAGATCATAGCGGCAGCTTCATTCCAGTAAGTTATATATCCCTCATGGTCCATTAGTATTATCCCATCAAGTGCAGATGCCGTGAGATTTCTAAACTTATCTTCACTTTCACTCAGTGATAATTCAGCGAGATTTCTGGCTTCACATGTTGCACTGTAACGTTCAGAAAAAGCAGTAAGATCCTGGGAGAGATTCTGCACTTCAAGAGGTCCATTCCAGTTAAACTTTATCATCTTTTCTTTTGTGATGATGTCATCAAGGCTTTTCAGTAAATCTTTCTGCATGTATTCAATTTTAGCAGATATCCAGTTGGCAGAATAAAAAACAAAAATTGACATAATGACCATTAACCCTATAACATTCACTGTTAAAGTTACTTCCCATTGAATCAGTTCACTTTGATCAACCGCGGTTCCTACCCACATAACCACCTTCTGATCACTATTGAAAACCAGAGGCATCCAGGCTATTTTTTTATTACTTCCAGAAGGAAGAATAACGGGAGTATTAATTTCAGAATCCCGTAATCCAGGAAATTTTTCAAAGGCATTGCACTCATCAACCAACTCACTTGCAGCACTTTTTTCGTTACTGGATCGTAGTTTGCATTCTCGAACATAATGACCATCTCCGGTTACCCAGAAAGAATCTACGTAATTTTTCAAAAATTCGGACATATCAATACGCATCAGCATAACACCGACGATACCATGAATTGTATGTACAACAGGGGTGTATATCAAAAGTTCATATTCGTTTTTAGGGGTTCGATGAAATGGATCCGATTGATAATCAATGAGTTTTACAAAGACATGTCCTTCAGAAATATTCATGGTTCTGTTAAAAAAGATATGCCCTTTGTGGTTTTCTGAAAAATCTGTGGGGAGGAATTGATTGTCCTTTCTTTGCAACGACAGTAATTGAATGCCATTGGTATTGAATAGTGTTAACCCTTTTACCTGTTCATCCTCAGCAAACCATCTATTCCCAATTTCAGGTAATGTCTTCGATCCACTGGAGGCATCTATAGCTGCAAAAGTAGAGGGCAATGTGGCAAACCGAATAAGACTTTTCTTCAGATAACGGATACGAGAATTGAGTTCGGTGAAGCCGACATGTGACCTTGCCTGAGCCTCAAGTTCAGCCCCATACTCTAATTTTTCCAAAGTTTTGGGAAAATTGAAAATAGTCAGGATAGCAATGGGAAACAGACCAAGTGCTATAACTATTAACAATATGAAACTACGAATTTTCATAATAATCGGGAGTTAAAAAAACAGATGTCCAATAATATTGAATGTAAGACAGAATACCTTGAACATTCATTTCTGATCTCTATTTTACTTCTTTTCAACAGCTAATCAAGTAACAAGCTGTGAAATCATATATTAACAAAACTTTAGATGAGTACACCCTTCCATCTTTTCTTTTCAAGAAATTCAGTTTACTATGAATTCTGCTTTCATACAGTATTCATTCCAGGTGATCACGTATCGCCCCTTAGATAACATATTATTATAGGATTCCAACCATGAGTGTTGACGACAAAAAAATCATCTATTCGATGATTAAAGTCAGTAAATCGTATAACGACCAAACCGTTCTAAAAGACATTTCCCTCTCCTACTTTTACGGAGCTAAAATTGGAGTTCTTGGACTCAACGGCTCTGGTAAAAGTAGTTTATTAAGAATTCTTGCAGGAATAGATACCGAATTCAATGGCGAAACAGTAATTTCACCCGGACTCACAGTCGACTATCTTCCCCAGGAGCCAGAACTTGATCCGACCAAGACAGTTAAGGAAATTGTCGAAGAGGGTGTTCAGGATACCGTTGATCTGTTAAATGAATTCAACGAAATTAATGAAAAGTTTGCAGAGCCAATGAATGATGATGAAATGCAAGCACTCATCGAGCGTCAGGGCGAGGTACAGGAAAAACTCGACACTCTGGATGCCTGGGATCTTGATTCTAAACTTGAGATGGCTATGGATGCTCTGCGTTGCCCTCCATCTGATTCGAATTGTGAACACCTTTCAGGGGGTGAAAAAAGACGTATTGCTCTATGCCGTATCCTTTTAAAACAACCGGATATTTTACTTCTTGACGAGCCGACAAATCATCTTGACGCTGAATCTGTTTCCTGGCTAGAACAACATCTTCAACAATATGCAGGTACTGTTATAGCCGTAACACATGATAGATATTTCCTTGATAATGTAGCAGGATGGATTCTAGAACTTGATCGTGGTCGTGGTATCCCCTGGAAAGGGAACTACTCTTCCTGGCTTGACCAGAAAGAAAAGCGCTTGGCCAATGAAGAGAAAAAAGAAAGCAGTCGCCAGCGTACACTCAAAAGAGAATTAGAGTGGATTAAAATGTCTCCCAAAGGAAGACGAAGTAAATCCAAGGCTCGTATTGCATCCTATGAAAAAATGATGGGCCAGGATACTGAAAAACTTGCCAGGGAATTACAAATTTTCATTCCACCAGGACCACGACTGGGTAAAGTTGTCATTGAAGCCAACCATATTCGGAAAGCATTTGGTGATCGCCTGCTTGTTGATGATATGAACTTTAATCTTCCTGCTGGTGGTATTGTCGGCATTATCGGACCAAATGGTGCAGGAAAATCGACTTTATTTAAAATGATAACAGGCGAAGACACACCTGATGACGGTACTATTCATCTCGGCGATACCGTAAAACTTGGATATGTAGATCAGAGTCGTGACAATTTAGACCCTGAAGCTACAATATGGGAAACAATCTCCGAAGGTCAAGAAACTGTCTGGCTTGGAACCCGCGAAGTAAACTCAAGAGCCTATGTAGGAAAATTCAATTTTTCGGGATCGGACCAGCAAAAGAAAGTTGGACTGCTTTCAGGTGGACAACGCAATCGTGTCCATCTTGCAAAAATGCTTAAAGAAGGTGGCAATGTACTTCTCCTTGATGAGCCAACCAATGACCTTGATGTAAACACATTGAGAGCTCTTGAAGAAGCATTGGATAACTTCGGGGGGTGTGCAGTGGTTATCAGTCATGACAGATGGTTTCTTGACCGGATAGCTACACACATACTTGCCTTTGAGGGAGACTCAAAGGTCGTCTGGTTTGAAGGTAACTACTCCGATTATGAACAAGACAGAAAAGCTCGGCTTGGGCCCAGAGCAGACCAACCACATAGAATTAAATATCGTCAACTAACACGCTAGGATGAGAAATCATTGTTTTTATTTGCAATGATCTTCGAAAAACCGTATCATAAAATTGACACGTAGTGTTAGTTCATTTTCCCATGTAGGGAGAGTTACTGTTAACCTAAAAAAGGAGTACTTTCATGGCTAAGAAGAAAGACAAAAAGAAAGATAAGAAGAAAAAAGATAGCAAGAAAAAATCATGTAAAAAATCCTCCTGCAAGAAAAAATCCAGTAAGAAAAAAGCATCTAAAAAATCTTCAAAGAAAAAGAAGAAATGAATTAATATTTTCATTCTAAAAGCCTCGCAATGTATTCATTGCGAGGCTTTTTTTTACCCTACAAAAATGTTTCCCATCCAGATACTCGCCACCGTACCCAAAACACCCGGTGTTTATCGAATGCTCGATAAGCAGTCCCGGGTACTGTATGTGGGGAAAGCCAAAAACCTTAAAAGCAGACTCACTTCATACACCCGTTTTTCCGGGAGTGATCATAATAAAACCACCGTAATGCTTTCCAGGGTAGCATCTATTGATACCTTGCTCACCTCCACTGAAAAGGAAGCATTAATACTTGAAGCATCACTTATAAAGAAACACAAACCAAAATATAATATCCTCCTTCGTGACGACAAAAATTACCCTCTCATTAAAGTAACAGTTCAAGATAAATGGCCAAGAGTTCTCATGGCACGAAGACGCACAAAAGATGGTTCCAGATATTTTGGCCCCTACTCCTCAAGTTCTTCCATGTGGTCTACACTTCGGCTTCTTTCCAATCTCTTTCCTTTACGGAAATGTAAGGGCAATAAAGTTCGACCACGCAAACGACCTTGTCTAAATTTGCAAATGGGTAAATGCCTTGCTCCATGTGTCGACTTGGCCGATAACAGTGAATATAAAAAGCAGGTCAAAAAGGTTTTAATGGTTCTTGAAGGTAGGAATAAAAAATTGATAACAGAACTGCGTGATGAAATGGATAACGCATCTCACAAACTTCTGTTTGAAAAAGCCGCAGAACTTCGCGACCAAATCACTGCACTTTCAAAAACTCTCGAAAAACAGGTTGTAGCATCGTCCAGTTTAAGAAATCAGGATATCTTCGGATACTGCCGTCAGGGAATATCTGTCGCTATTGCAATTTTGTTTGTTCGTGAAGGATTGATCACTGGAAGTAGAAATTTCTTTTTGAGCGACCCCATGGAAACAGATTCCGTTATTCTTTCTCAAGCACTTAACCAATTTTATGATACCAAAAGCTCTCCAGCAAAAGAAATCCTTATTCCGTTTTCCATTGAGGATACAAAAATTCTGAAAGAAAGGTTTTCAGAACTCCTGGGAAGCAATGTTACTCTCACCATCCCTCAACGTGGGGACAGAGTACGATTGATACAAATGGCAAATGTTAATGCTGAACACATCTTTGATGAAAAGGAGAAAAAAGAACGATCCTGGCAGAGTCTTTCCACTTCTATGGAAAAACTTCTTCACCTTGAACACATTCCAAATCACATTGCATGTATAGACATTTCTAGTACCAGTGGAAAACAGGCCGTTGGTTCACTGGTTTGCTTTAAAAATGGGGCCGCGTCACAACAATCCTTCAGACATTATAAAATAAAAACAGTCGCTGGCCCCGACGATTATGCGATGATGGAAGAGGTACTGCAAAGACGTTTTAAAAGAGGAATCAAAGAGAATAATTTACCTGATCTCTTTGTTGTTGATGGAGGTCGTGGCCAACTTGGCATTGCCCTTCAAGTTGCAGATAAATTTGGGATACGCAATGACCTTGATTGGATCGGTATTGCCAAAGAAAAACAATCCGAGGGTGAAAAATTATATAAACCCGGAAGAAAAAACCCAATCCTGCTTAAAGCCCACAGTCCAGTTCTTCTTTATCTCATGCGAATTCGTGATGAATCTCATCGTTTTGGTGTAACTTTCCATCGAAAACTGCGTGCTAAAGTATCCATTTCCTCCCCTCTTGATACCATTCCAGGTATTGGACCCGATCGTAAAAAAAAGTTACTCAAACAATTGGGCAGTATCAAACGAATCAAAAATGCATCTTTACCAGAAATCCTTCAAGTCAAAGGAATAGGGAAAGAAACAGCAACAACTCTCTACAACTATTTCCATAAACAGGATACTCAAAGTTAACTATGATAACAGAAGAGGAATTGCTTGCTCGAATGAAACCGGGCTGCATATGCAAAGGAATAAAATTACATACAATTATACAAGCCATTGAAGATGGTGCGAGAACTTTTGAAGAAATCTCACGGAAAACAGGAATTGGAGGAGGTTCCTGCAAATCCAGACGATGTGGAGAGAAGGTTTCTGCTTTGTTAAATAATGCAACCCGGCAAGATTAACTGGCACTTTGTGGTATTAGTGTTTACACTTAGATAATAGAAAAATTGTTCAGAATGCCTTTGGCAAAAGAAACTTTTCTTAAAAAAATCAATGGGTGCACACAATGCTAAAAACAAAAAATACTATTATATCTCTTTTTTTCGTATTCTCAGCAGCCATCATTCTGGTCATACCGTCTACTTCGACAGGTGCCGATCCAGCCAGTAGTGAATTCATCCTTGATTTACAAACGCAATTTATTGAGGGCAATGTAAAACGTTTTAACGCACAAGATCAAACTATTTTACTGCAACTTAAAAATGGTGTAAAAGTTACAATTTCTCTGGACTGGAACACCACCCTTATCGGCTATGACTCACCTAAAGAGATTGAAAGAGGAAACAAGGTAAAGATCTGGCATTCAACAGTAAATGGCACAGATACAGCCATTAAAATCGTTAAAAAACTAGTCGTTGGCTGTTAGCTAGACATTTTTAAAACTCACAAAGGTTTCCGCCGTTAGTAAAATTCTTTTTGTTCCACTATCTCCACATAAAGGCTCTGGTTCCTGACAATCAGAGCCTTTTCAAGGTGCATTTCCCCTTCCCCTGTTCTGGTAATTTTCGTTATAGGCTAGAAATTTCTGGTAATTCACCTCTTTTAGCATATACTTTAAGTGCTGAAGAAGATCAGCCTCGAATTAAATCGGATAGTACATATTTTCCAAAGCAATTCAGTATTGCTATTTGTATTTAACACTTTATTAATCCTTGCCAGATAACCAATAGTAATTCCCTATGACATTTTCAGAAGAACCACTTTTAATATTT
>DAOWDZ010000087.1 GCA_030638765.1 Desulfocapsa sp. | reverse complement strand
TTGAGAAGGTCCAGTTTGTATACAGTTGAAGTCTCATTATCTTCTGTTCTGAGCAGGCGGTCTGCTTCTTCAGAAATAACTATCCAGTCGGGAATATCCGGCTGTACGTAAAGGATCTTATTTTCCAGTTCAAAGCGTTGCCAATTTTGCAGGTGAGTATATTTGGGTGAGTTCATCTATTGTAACCAATCAAAAATAATACTAATATTTTTTAATATAAAGCTTCCAGGGTTTCAACTAAACTCGCTACAGCGATAATTTCAAGCCCTTTAACGGGTTGTTGCGGTGCATTGGCTTTAGGGATTACAGCCCGGCGAAACCCATGTTTAGCGGCTTCTTTCAGTCGTGCTTCACCATTAGCAACGGGGCGAATTTCACCACTCAGTCCGATTTCACCAAAAAAGAGAGAATCCTGAGGAATGACCCTATCTTGCAAGCTGGAAACAATGCCCACCATAGCCGCAAGATCAGAACTTGTTTCATAGACCCGAATTCCACCCACCACGTTCACATATACCTCATCACTTGCGGTGGCAAGACCGCCATGTTTGGCAAGAACAGCAAGCAGCATGGCGATTCTGTTTTGATCCATACCAACGGCAAGACGCCTGGGATTTCCTGATTGTGATTCTGTGACCAGTGCCTGAATTTCAACAAGAAGTGGCCTGGTTCCTTCCCAGACAACGGTTACAGCACTGCCAGACGCTGCTGTTCCGGATCGTGATAAAAACATGGCGGAAGGATTTTTTACCTCTTTTAAACCTTTATCGGTCATGGCGAAAAAACCAAGCTCTCCCACACTTCCAAAACGATTTTTATCGGCTCGTAAGATACGATATCTGGCATCATCGGTGGAAGAAAGTACCCCCTGGGCATCCACAATATGGCTCATTGTCATGTGGCCAGCCAGTGAATGATCCTTGGTTACATGACCGACCATAAAGATTGAAGTGTTGGTCTCTTTTGCATAACGGGTAAGGATTGCAGCAGATTCACGTACCTGAGAGATAGAACCAGGAGCTGATTCTGAAGATTTGGAATGCACAACCTGTATGGAGTCAATTACCACCACTTGCGGTTTTTCTGTATCCATCACCTTGCAGATCTCTTCAACCGAAGTTTCAGCCAGCATTTTAATGTTGTCCGCCGGAAGGTTCAACCTGTCAGCACGTTCTGCAATCTGTTGTGGAGATTCTTCACCGGAGACATAGAGTACAGGAATTCCAGTCACCGCACTCTTGGCCAATGCCTGAAGAAGTAGGGTTGATTTTCCGGCTCCGGGAGCACCGCCGATAAGCACCACTGATCCACAGACTATCCCCTGTCCCAGCACCCGGTCAAACTCTGTAATTCCGGTTGAAATCCTCTCCGCCCGGCTTCGATCCACCTCCGAGAGTAACTGTACGGTTGCTCGCTTGCCGCTATAACCGGTGGAGGGACGACCAACAGGGCTTCTCCCTAAGCGCACCTCTTTAACGGTATTCCACTCCTTGCAAGCGCTGCATTGACCTATCCAGCGACTGAAATCGGCTCCACAATCGGTACAAACAAAGGCTGTTTCCTGTTTTTTTGCCATTTTGATTCTCTATCTTTTGAAATATTATATAAAGGCAGGACTTTAGCATACTTGAACTGTATAGAAAAGCACAGATAGCCCTTTACTCAGAGTGTTATAAATCCTATGATCTGTTTTATGAAAAATGATAAGACAACCGTCAAATGGATCCCACTCACTCATTCTTTCGTATTTCTTCTACGCTCTAAACGTCTATTGGGCTGGAGTGCTATTCTTGTTTTGGTTACTATAGCTCTCACCTGGGCAGGATATTTTTTCACAGTGGATTTTGTGGATAATCTTACCGGGAGTTTTTTTCTAACTCAACCAGAAGCTACTGGTATCTTGGGGTGGATAAAATATCTGGGATGGGAAATCATGCATTGGGGTTTTCTTATTGTGAGCCGTATTGTGGCATTTTATCTGGCATTTCTCATTGCCTATATGCTCTCAGCTCCAGGATATGTTTTTTTAAGCACTGCAACGGAAAAAAAGCATGCCGGGGAACACTTTGAAGCTGATGCTGCACTTAATATCAAAGGTGTTCTGATGGATCTTGTTGAAGGGATAAAAATTGGATTATTTGGACTAGTGGTGACAATTGTGGCTTTGCTTGCCAATTTTATTCCAGGAGTGGGACAGGTCGTAGTGCTGCTTTTGTACACTTACTATTCGGCTTTGATGTTTGTGGACTATCCGAGTTCCCGAAGACGCTGGAGCCTTGGACAGAAAATATCCTGGATCAAAAATCACAATAAACAAGCGCTTCGCCTTGGCATTTTTCCAGCAGTTATCAGTCTGATTCCGGTATTAAATATATTTTTTATCGCCATGATATTTCCTTTGATGACGGTGCATACTACTCTTAATTTTATCGCCATTGAGAAAGGTGAAATGGTTCCAGTAAATTGAACAGTGCTGTGCAGCTTTAAGTTTAGGGTGATCGAGTCAGAAACTTGAGGAAGGTGAACCTGGTTGGTATGGACGGAGTGTATCTGAACGAAATTGAGAGGTGGCTAATTGCAAAGTACAAAAAAAATGTTGGAGAATTTGACGTTTTAGGCTCATTTTGGTATTTTAAAGAGAGTTTAAAAAACAGAAGTAAGGGATATTTACCTGAAGAGTGTGATATCAATGGTTGAGTCAATATTTAAAGTATACTTTTTTGTGTGCCGACATAATCCAATTTCAGATCAGAAAGGAGCTGGAGCTGTCGAGTATGTACTTTCCATGACAATTGCTTTTATTATTTTGCTCGGAGTTCTCGAATTATTCAGGGCCATGTCCATTGGTATCTATGATGATTTTTCCCAATGGGTTTGTGTTCCGTATCCTTGATTTTAGTATTTGATGAGTTCATTTCTTGTTTTCCCACCCTTTAAGAGGGTGTTGGATAGAGTGAAGTAACCCCCTCTGGGGTGTAAGTAAAAAGTTGTTTAACCAAGAGGAAGTCGCTTGTAATGGTCAATGATGAAAGCGAGCTTCTGAACTTTCTAAAAGGAGAAGTGAAAATGCAAGTACAAAACCCCATTCTTTCCCTCTGCGTAAATGTAAAAGCAAAGGTTGATTTTTATCGGAACCATCTTATTCAAACAGTAAAAAATAATGATGGTGCCACCACTGTTGAATATGCTCTGGTTATTGCAGTAGTTGTTTTTGGTGTTGTTGGTGCCGCAGCTTTTATGATTCCTGAGTTACAAACCATGTTTCTTGATATCGTGAAGAAAATTGCCGGTTTGGCTCTTGGTTAATAGTCTTAAATCTTTTCTTTTGAATATGAGATTGCGTCTTTGTTTAATCTGATATTCAAAAGATTTGTCCATCTGAAAGTGTGTTTACCTCTTTGTTAGATTTTGTTTCCGTAACAGAAATTTCTTGAATTTATGGTCTTGGTACAATGAGACAGAGTTCTCTTGAAAATCGAAAATCATATATCAGTGAAGAAGGGGCTACAGTTGTTGAATTTTCTGTGGCTTTGATGTTTTTGTTCTTTTTTCTTCTTGTTTTTTTTCAAATTACTACGATTTTTTTAGCTCATGAACGCGTCACCTATGCAGCGTATATTGGAGCTCGAGTACAATCTGTCAGGGGACATGTTCAGCGCTCTGTCAGAATGGTCAAAGGCAAGAAGGTTTTTTCAAGAGGGAGTGATCGCATAAAAGTGGAAGAAGATGTTGAGTTGAATAGAGCTTTTCGGAATTTGTATAAGGGGAATGAATCAAAGAAGTATTTTACCATAAGCCAAGAGTTTGAAATTCCACAGGAAGAGACAGATACCGGGGACAATAAATGTCGAAGGGGGCCAAGTGGGAATGGCTCTGTTTTTTCATTTTTTTGATTATGAAAGAAGCTAGAATAAAGAGTTGTTTTCATAATGAAAATGGAGCCTCTGTTCTGTTTGTCGTCATTTCATTACCTATTATGTTTACTCTTATTGTCCTGACCATAAATATCGGTCAGATGATATTTGATCGTATTCGACTGCAAACCACCGTGGATGCCTGTGCGCTTGCTGGAGCGACCAGACAGTCAATTGGTCTGAATGAAATTGCAGATTTAAATTTATCCGCCGAGATAGAGTTTGGAAATGCCAAAAAAAATCTTGAAGGAAAATCCTGGTCGGGTGATTCGTCGGCTTTACAAGGGTACAATGAGCAGTTAAGTGGTTTTAACAAGGTCATTGATACTCTTGATAAAAGAATAAAAAAGGAACCTAAACCTGCAATCAGGGAATTGTTGGAACTGCAAAAAAAATATTTTGAAAAAATGACGGATGCAATGGGTATGCTTTCTGCTGGTTTACCATGGCATAATGAGTCTTTTTTTGACATGGCATATCAGCAACACAAATGGGCACTTGATACTATTAATACCCTTCGCAAACGTGCTAATAGGAAGTTTGCTGCTGATGCCTGGGACTACGCAAAATCTGTGCAGATGCGCTCTCTTCCTGGTGCCCGTCTTTTTTCCGTAGCCCAGAATGTTGCCGGGAATGAGTTGATGAGATTCAGGCAGGAAGAAAAATCCGTTAGGGGACGCTGGTGGACTACCACATGTAAAGGAACTGATTGCATACCCATTTGGGGGGCAGGATGGTATGTCCCTTCAATGCCGCGTCCAGCTTGCGGTACAGTGCTCCCTGCTAAAAAAGCAACAACTGTACGGACGATGCCCACACTTCGAAGACCGCCAATTCGCTCCAAAACGGAAAGGCTCAAGGTTCGCTGGGAGAAAAATGAAAGTGTGGTGACTTTTGTTGCATATGGACTAACCCAGAAAAGACGGCTTCTTTTAGGAGAGAAACTTTTGGATTTACGAAGAACTTCTCTCTTTTCGAAACTTCCTGCCTCCTATAGAGGGTATCTTCGTAATTACCTTAGAAAGGTTGACCTTTCCACTCCCATGACGGCTTACGCTGCAGCAAAACCCACTGGAGGTAATGTCTATGCTAAACAGGCACAATATCGTCCTATTATGGTGCAACTAAACCGCGTGCCAACAACGATTTTCGATTCAAGGATGGAGCATTGGAAATGGGTATTCCAGCCTGGAAAAGCAATTTGAAAAATCAACGGGGTGCTGTTTTGGTGGAATTTGGGATTATTTTACCGCTGTTTTTTGTAATGATGCTGTTTCTTATTATCTGTTATGACCTTGTTAATAGTCAGATAGAGATGCAGGTTGAGGCATATGCTGGTATGCGAAGAAAAACAATGAC
>DAOWDZ010000204.1 GCA_030638765.1 Desulfocapsa sp. | reverse complement strand
TTCGTAAATTAACGACAGGCCCGTTACTTTCTTTACTTGTGGAAGATGGCGTGTACAGAAACTCCACACCAATGCCGCCTTTTTCCTGCAAAATTTCAAGAATTTTTTTACCAGGTAAAGAGGCTGTAAACCCGGCACCATTCAAATCCATTTCAAGAAATCTATTAAAACGTGCACGATGCTTAGGGGTAACCCTGAACTGACTGAACCCAAGTAGGCTATCATCACCAAGCTTGTTTTCAGCCATTGAATCCTGCCACAAGAACACCAGTTTGTCGGCCTTACCAGGCCAATCGATGCTCTGCCCTTCTGTGCCCATTGGTATTTCTTTCACACCAGTCGGGGCAAAATTACTTTCATAGCCGTTTGCGATCCACACATCTGGATAAAAATCAGCTCGTTCATTGTCGGTTACCTGAAACCAGTCTTGCACAGATTTCAAATCCGGACTGAATCTACCTATGTAGACCTCAACTTTTTGTCCACCACCAGTGATCTTATTTCCACCCTCCCCTTCAACATAGGGGCCGGTTATGGTGAGATAATTAACGTGATTACTCCAACGAGGATGATACACCTCAAAACCACCTATGCCATCCACAGTATTAATATTGGTGGTCCAGAATTCTTCTGTAAAAGGATTCACAAAGTTAAGATTTCTGTGCAAACCATCAAAAACCCATAGTATCGCACTATTGTCAGGACTGAGTGCAGTCCAGCAACCTTTTCCATATTTTTTCCACATATTTTTTTCAAAAAACAGGATCCCAGCATGAGGCCAGGGAAAGAGGCCTCCGGCAAATTCGCCATTTCTGGATATATCGAAATTGCTCCATGAAAGATGGGTCTGGGTCCAGACAATCTCACGTTTTTTTGGTTTTTTCAGGGGGAATCGGATCAATGGATGGGTGGTAAAATATTTGTTTTCCGGACCGTCACCTGCCAGCGCATATACCCAGGTTTTTCCAGTATCAGGATCTTTCCATACATCAACAGCGACTCCTTTGCCGAGTAATTTCTTCTTACCCTTTTTAAAATCCACCATATAGATTTCATGGCGACTACGGCTGGAAACCACAACTTTTTGACCATCAGGGGTGAAAATTGGCTTATAAAAATTCTGCGTATCCTTTAAAAGTTCACGTTCTTTCTTCCCATCACGGGAATCATATCCCATGAGTTTAAAGTTCTCACCAAATCCAAAGGTAGCCGCCCCGTTTCCCTGTTCCTGTAGCCAGGCAACACGAGTATGTGCACCAGCAAACGACTCCAGAGGAGATGCGCTTGTCACAGTATCACTACACGCGGCTACGACAAGAAGACATAAAAGTAAAGAAGCCCAGTGTTTAAATAAAGAGTCTGCTGAAAGTTTCATAGGGTATTGTCTGATTTTATAAGGCACTAATTTTTTCGAGTACTAAGTCTGCTATCTCCTGTGCTCCACGAACACTGGGATGAACACCATCAGCGAAAAAAGATTTCTTGCGTAACATTGGGGTGTAAATTTCAAGGAAATCGACTTTACTTGCTGCAATCGCCTTCCTCAATAAAATATTTATTTCTTCGATCCGTTTTATACTGAGACCATTAGAACGGTCCTTAGCAATTGGCGGTATGGAACAGGCGATAACATGTGGATGTGATGACAATCCTCGAAAACTTTTAACAATCATTCCATAATCACTTATAAATTCGTCTATATATTTCCAATTTTTGTTTTTTGTATCATTGGTTCCAAGCATCAAAACAACGACATCAGGCTTGAACTTAATAGCACGTTCATATGCTTTCTGAGTGGTAATGGGAATATCACCCTTATTCAAAACTGTGGCTCCATTCACTCCACTGTTCAAAACATTCCATTGACCACGAGATAATCTGGCAAGTTGTGCCGGATAACTTTGCATTGAAGGTTTTGCTAACTTACGTCCGTAAGTGATGGAATCCCCAAGACATACTATTTTCAACGGCTTCAAATTGCTTTTTTTATCAAAACAGGAAGAAAGAGTAAGTAATAGAAACAGCATTACACTGGAAACTTTAACAAATCGAACATAAGGCATAGCGTTCTCTCCAGATAACATTAATAATGTATAATACAGCGTACCGTAAGACCTGCTCCTCACAGGATATAAACGGTTTATTACATTATTTCATTCTTCTCTATATCGTATCACTTTTGCCGGCACACCAACAGCGACACCAAAGTCTGGAACATCCTTAGTTACAAGCGATCCAGCACCAATGACACACCCCCTACCTATTTTCACACCATCAAGAATGGTCGCTGAAGCACCAATCCAACTATTCTCACCTATTGAGACTGACCCTCGTGAATAAATACCCTGATTCATAATGGGTACTTCAAGGTCGTCCATATGATACCGGGCTCCTCCGATATAACAATTCCCGGCTATCAAAACTGAAGATGCAAGAGTAATACTACTAACACTTGAAATAATGGTGTGGGCACCGATATCACAATTATCTCCGATATCAAGAGGCCCGGTTTTTGCCTGTATCACACATGATTTGCTCACAATGACATTGTCGCCAATTTTAATCGCCGGATCACCCTCACAACAGCCATCAAGCATAACAAAGTCATCAATGGCAACATTATCACCAAGCTCTATATGACCTGGTTTCCGAAGAATTATTCCTTTGCCTAAAATCAGACTTTTACCACATGTCTGAAACAAAGATGATAATATTTTCTTTCTCAACAGATAACCAAGGCCACCTCCAAGATTCATACAAAAAATTGCCGCAATCTCAAAGCGCAGGAGTTTTAAGAACCCGGCACTTTCACCGAGAACTTTTCCCCGATAAGCTGCAAGCGCACCACCAGACTTTTGATGAAGTTGCTTACTAAGATTTTCTTTTACAATATCATTAGAGCCAGTCATGACTTTTATACCATTTTGCAGACTCTAAGATCCCTGCTTCATTTTCATAAAGAGGCTGATATCCCAAAACATCACGCATTTTTGTGTACTGAAGTTTCTATCTTTGGAATAAAATGCAACTCTACGCCTGTATATTGGAGGTTCTATTTTGAAAGGTTTACAGAGAATTTCACACAGATCACCCATGAGAAAAAACGGGCCAATGGGGAGACGAAGAACACGGAGTTTATGATCATACTCCTTAGCGATAATGGCTGCCATATCTTCCAGTTGAATAGGGTCTGTTGAGCCTATAATGAAAGCTTCTCCCAGTGCCTTTTCTTCAACAGCAGCTTTTAACATGCCCCCAACAAGATCTTCCACATGGACAAGATGATACCAGCATTTTCCTTTTCCAAGGATTGGGAAAACAGATTTGGTGGCCATCTTATACAATTTCAATAAGCGCGGTTCTCCGGGTCCATAAATAGCACAAGGTCTGATTATACTATAAGGAAGGTTATTTTTCGGAGCAAATTCAGAAATCCATATATCTGCTTCCGCTTTGGTTCGCTGATAACCATCCCCTGGTGCAAAAGGGGAATTTTCATCACCGGGAGGATTGACGATATGTCCATGTACCCCCATGGTGGAGACATGTACAAATCGCTTAAAGTCAGGTTGTTTTAAAGCCTCTTCACAAAGGAGTTGTGTACTGCCAACGTGCACATTCCAGTAGTCCTGCTCAGTACTTTTCGCTTCACGAAAAGCAGCGGCGACATGAAAGATATATTGAATATCAACCATGGCTTTCTGAATGGTTTCTTTATCAAATATTTCACCACGTATCCATTCAACATTCATTCCTTCAAAAGGAGTAATGTCTGAGCTTGCTCTTGCTATAGCGCGTACCTTTGCTCCACTTTCAAGCAATCTTCTCACTAAAACTTTTCCGGTGTAACCGGTTGCTCCTGTCACCAGGACGTTACTTCCCTGTGGTACTGTTGTTTCAGTCATATTATTATATTTTGTTTTAATTTTATTTTAAATTTAATCATAGAATTACCATACCGCATTCATGAGCCGAGAAAACATGATCTTTAAGAAACTTCATTTTACTTTAAATAGTCTATACGAAGTTTTTTTTCATAAATCCTACACCGCTTGCAAATATTTCATGCACTATAGCTACGAGAAAAAAC
>DAOWDZ010000178.1 GCA_030638765.1 Desulfocapsa sp. | reverse complement strand
TTACCAGCCCGCTTCGGGTTTTTCTTGAAGTACTGGTTACGCTCTTCAAAATGTCTATGAACTGCTGCCTCCATGGCATCTTTTGAGGAGTAATCACTGTTGTGAATCACGGCTCGTTTTCATGCCACCAAAAACACTCTCTATTACATTCAGGAATTGAGCCCTTGAGGGTAACGGCACCACGTTGAATGATGGGCAGTCACCGCTCTTCGCTTCTTGGTTGGTTGCATTGATCCACTCCTTGATTACTTTGGCATCATGTGTTGATATTGCATCCCAGGTCAAAAATAGCCGTTTCTTACTCCTGTACTTCTCCTTGAGGAGTTCCAGCAAGGCGATGATGGAGCCAGCGTCCTTGTGATCTATGAACAACCAGGTGAGTTGATTGGTATAGGCCTCCAGGGCAGCCACTGCATGAACAGCCCCTTTGTCCTTTTGAAATTCCGGTGCCTTCCTGGTTTTTCCTTTTGGTACAAGTGCCTTGCCACCATATTTTCTTACCCTATACGGCCCCATTTCATCAATAAAGAAAAATGCTTCGTTTTCCTTAACAGCATGTAGGGTGTCAAGCACCTTAGCGAGCTTTTCCTTGTACCTGGGATCTGGACTCGTTAAGACCTGCCTTGCATGGCACCATGTGTATCCACCTTCCTTGATGATCCGTTTTAAAGATGTTTTGGGCAGGTGATCTTGATATAATCCTTCATATACCTTGATGATTGTGTCATACGTCCATGAGGTACGGTTAACATCATATGAGCCAGGTGGAGAGTGGAGAATATCAAAGACCCTGGTGCTTCTCTCCTTCCAGAATTCGGCTCTTTGTTCTGGCTGGTTTCGTGTTTCTATAAAATCAAGCCCTGATTTCTTGTAATTTCTTAACCACCTGAGAACAGAATTTTTTGCAACTCCTGTACTTACAACTATTTCAAAAAGGCATTTCCCGGCATGAGCCATAAGTAAAACAGAAGCCCGAATACTCTGCCTTTTATGGTTTTTTGCCCTGTATCGTTCCAGTCGTTTCAAATCCTCAGGTGGTATTTCAAGATGTTGTGGTTTAAAATTAAATACAGACGGAAACCTTTCAAGAAACTGTAAGCCCATGGATACAGCCGCTCTCTGTTCTTTCGATATTACCGAACAGTCTTCCAATAGCTGCCTGATCTCGATAAAACACTTGAGCGGTTGTTTCGGCTTGACACGAATGTTGAGAATCAGAGGCCGATGGTGTTCAAGCTGTCCTTCCTGGTTCGAAAGCAACCATTTACCATTGAATGTCGAATCTTTCCATTTACCATATTTTGGGATTAGGCCGAGAATGCCGAATTCTTTTTCAAGCTTACTCCACCGATAGAAAGAAACCACGCTGATATTCTTTGCAGTGCAGTAATCACTGAGAACACGCTTGCGGCGATATTCACGACCAAGCCTTATTCTCTCCTCTGGGGCATGATACTCTTCAAATTCCTTGAGAATTAAATAGTTTCTTCTCGTTCTTTTTTTCTGCTTTCTGGGCAGAGCATCAAGCTGGCCCAACACTGACCGGTATTTTCTTACCAAACGGCAAAGTCTTTGTTGTGGTGAGGTTGTTACCTGGTTACACTTGCTCAATTTTTGTTCTTCTCTCATGGCAATCAATCTATTACTACTATCACCTTTTTGTTATGTGTTGTGCAAATTTTTTCAAACACCTCACCTCAAAATTACTATAAAATTAATGGAAATATACATCAAAAAATCTGAGCAAGTGAGAGGGCAAAGGTACGGTTGAGTAGGTGGAAAGAACTTAGACTGTGAGTTACGGCTCCCACTGCGCTGCATGCCGGTTATTGATCCGTAACTCAACAGTATGACCGTATAATACAACTACTACTTCCGAATTAATAAAGCATTAATTTTTCACAATGTCTTATGAAAAACAGGATTATATATTTTATTGTATGCTGGTATAGCCTATATAAATGGGTGGAGAAAAAAAAGAGCACTATCTGACTACTACTCAGATGGTGCTCTTCTATCTGCATTAAGTATGAATACTCCCCCTGGAAGAGGGCCAAGGGGTCATCTGCTTAACCCCATGCAGACAACAAGATTAAACAGATGGGAGGAAACTATTACGGGATATCTACCCCCATTTCTACAAGAGCCTTTTTAGTGCTGAGCAATGCCTGTTTTTTGTCGGCGTGTTGGTACTTAAAAAGATAGGCTGAACCTTCTTTTGGGCGGCATGCAGCATGATTAATTTTTGGAATTACGAATTCCCAGGAATGGCCGCAGAATGCCCCACTCGGCAATCCACACTCTTTAAGTATAGTGCCAATTGATGCAATTTTCATGAATATAGCAGATAAATCTTTAGCCTGGGATACATACTCTTCACCAGCGGACTCTAACTCTTGTTCTATAAAAACAGCAAAAACCTCTAAGTGCTGTTTCACGACCCGTGATAACTCATTTTCATGTTTGACCAGCTTGGCTTGCAGACCATTAATTGTGCGACAAATTTCAATTGCAGAATCGACAAGAGTAGAATGCTTTTGCTCCGCCTCGATTATTTGTTCCTCTATGAGCTGCAGTGCTGCTTTATCCACGCTGTCACCGGTTGCAATATCAGCCAGCAGAGCATCTCTTTTTGATGACAAAAGGGTAAGCTGTTTCCCAGCTTCAGGTTCAATCTCATCCCTCTTTTTCTCTTCGATCTGGATGGTTGTTCGTAGCTTATCGACAATCTTTTCTATTGCAGCTCTTTTTGATTGCAGCTCAATCACTTCTTTCTTTGTTACCAGAAAAACAAGATTTACAAGTTGTTCCTTTAATCCGGCAAGTTCGTTTTCAAGTTTTTGTTTATTTTTTTCAGCTTCGTCAACCTTTTTCGCTGCCTGTTCAGCTTCTTGTTCAAGAATTTTAACATTTACAGGCTTTACTTCATGTTGATTCTTAGTGAATTTTTTATTGAGGTACTTTTCAAGTATTGCTTTTCTACTGACTGAGGCTAACTGCAGGTTGTCAAGATTCGGCAGCTTGCCTATTTTCAATTGAATTTCTTCTATTCTACTTTCTAATTTCCATTTGCTATCGAGTTGTTGCAGCTTCATGGTTATGGCTCCTTTTTTGAAGATGTCGTCAGAATTAATGTTGTATTAAAGTGATTATCAGTCCGAACTATTTAATATCCGTCTGATCTGTCTGGTTGAAAGCCAATTTTCAACGGCCAGAGTTTTTACGGGAACATCCTGGTCATATCTGGAACGGATTATGTCATCCCGTACAGCATGCTCTATGTGGGTTACCATGTGAAAATATACTTCCTGCCCTCCAAAGGCCTGAGCCAGCAGAAGGGTTACGCTGACACCGATTCCAGGGTAGTTTTCTTCAACCACTCGGGCAATTCTGGGCAGCTCTCCCGGAAGATCTCCAATCTCTGGCTGATAGTGTAGAGGGATTTTCATGAATTTTTCAAGAGCCATTTCTTTTCCTGTTTCCTCACTTCCCGGATTGCAAAATACGTTCAATCTGCCTGGTTGATAAACTGAGCCTGCGAGCAATGGATACAACCTTTTCACCACCATCGTACGCATTACAGATTCCTGTATTTCTCATTTTGCGAAGCAGGTGATCAATATTGCGGATATATACTGAACATCCTCTGTACGCCTGGGATAACTTGATGGTGTTGTCAACACCGATTACCCTGGCTATCTCTCCCAGCTCTCCCGGCAGCTCTTCCGCCTTTGGCATCAGTTCAGGAGGGATTATATGAACATCAATTTCGCGGGTCGCCTGCCCGCCTGTTTTGTATTAATCCGAATAATTCGTACGCTATCCTGAACCTCATGCTGCATCAACCTAACAGCGAAGCAGTTCATATAAAACCCCATAGGGACAAGTGTCCTTGTGTGGTGTCCGATATATAGGGTCACAGGGACTGTTTATTGCACATCACAGAATCTGCTTCCCGAAACAGGAACCGTATAATCAGACCATGAACCATTTCCGGTAAAAAAGATAGAGGACAGGTGTCGGGTATGTTTTGACAGACTGCAGAAGGATAGAGGTGAGGGTAAGAGCTTTCTGGGTGACTAAAAGAGGATGGACAGTTGGTAATCCGACCATTGCCGTACACGACAACAACGGATGCAATGGGTTGACCTGGGCGGACAAAAAAGTGAAAAACAGAAAAAGGCCGGAAGCCTGCCTTAAATCAATTTTTACAGTGAATGTAACCTGAGGTATAGGGCAAGGGGTAACGGTTAAGCACAGGGAAATTTAACGATAGTTTAAACGCTATTGGTGGTTTTGCGCTGGCTGGATGTGCCATTGAGGTGGGGAAAGAGTCTTGGATGGGGTTATACAGGGTAAAAACGGCCACGGTGTCCGTTTAGCAAAATGCTTTGTTCAAAAACGCCCCAGGGGCGTATTTGACTTGATGGCTGGAGCGAATGCCCTTTATGGTCAAAATGGCCCCTGGGGCCATTTTGAGTATTTGCTTTGGATAACGACAACCTTTGCCGTTTTGCTATAAGTAATTCTTTGTCGCTGTTGTGATGTATGCTGGGAGAAATGTAAAACATTTTACTATTAGGTGGTTAACTTCAACAATCTAAATACCCGTTCAAGCAAAGGTTTACCTTCTAAGTTGGTATCATAAACCTCTTCATATATTATTGTGATTAATTCGGCTTTTTTTTCTGGGGATAAGGAGAATTTAACATCCGATAAACATTCTTCAGTAACTACAAGGACTCTTAACATCACGTCAGCCTTGTATATTCTGTTTTCTGAACTTCCTTTTGTAAATAGCACTCCACTTACTTGTTGTGGTTTTCTATGAGAAGTGACCCATTCATCAAAATAATTATAAGCGTAACATATCTCGTGTAATTCTTTATCTGTCGGCAAATAACTTCCATTGACATATCCCACAATATTTTGTGGCGAGATGCTCAATCCCCTACCTTTGACTTGTTCTGTTGCTATCATTAAATCCCCTAATGGTTTAATCCTATCGCGAAGTTCTTCATGAGCTTCCGAGTAAGGTGGAGCTGGGTTGGGGCCATCTCCTTCAATTAGCCAACTTGGTGTAACATCTTCATCATTAACGATATTACAGAGCTTTAAGACAAAAGCCACATCTGGTAATCCTTTCTCTTTTTCGTAACGGGCAAGGGTGTTTTTGTGAACCCCAAGTTTTTCGGCAAATGTTGGCAAGGATTCATCACCTCTTAAATATTTAATCCTCTCGCCAATCCCTATAAGCACTTTTTTTTGTTTCATAATATTCCAACCAGGATAATACTTTGCCCAACGCCACAAAATTTTGTTGCATAGAACAAAATTTTGTCGTATTGTTTCTTTAGATTTTTAATAAATTCTGCAACACCAATCAAAAAAAATCAGCTCAAGCTGATTCA
>DAOWDZ010000073.1 GCA_030638765.1 Desulfocapsa sp. | reverse complement strand
TGAATTGAAAGCTGTTTTTCCTGAGGAATATGTTGCTCTTGGGGAAAACGAAAAAGAGAAAAAACAAAAGGTTAATGCGATTCTTAAGGAATTATCCGGGGGTGTCGTAAAGTCGAATTATATTCTCCATTTGATAGGCCGCAAAAAAGAGGATGCTGTTCAGCTTGCTCTTGAAAACGAGTTTTAGTCCATTGAAAGCAGTGCTCATATTATTGCCACAACCACCTATTCTCTTCTGCAAATTCTGTTTAAAGACCATATTATTGCCATTTCTCCTGCTTTTGCTGAAATGCTTGCAAATGTAAGTTCATGTCTTGCCGAAAAAAGATATGATGAAGTGAGTAACAGAGCTGCTGCCCTATTGGCTCCGTACCTTGATCAATGCGTTCTCCTTATGCTGAGTTGTCAGGACTTTTCATCACCTTTCGGTAAGGTGTTTTATGATTCCCTGCTTGTGGCCTCAGATAATGACACACTTGCTCAGGTCATTGATTGGATGCAGAAACAGCAGGAACTTGATGGTAAGCTGAATGATAAGCTGAGAACACAACTGCAGGCTGTGGTGATTGGTTATGATGCACTGGCGGCCACTTCTCGTGGTGAACAGATTCTGGCCATGAATGCAACGAGGGGTGTTCTTAAACAAACAGAAGAAAATCGAAAAGTCACTCGACTTCAAAGTGGCGTTACTGCCCTGGTCAAGGGTAATCTTGATATCCTTGCCAATAAAGAAGTTTGTCAGAGTCTTCCCACTACAGTTGAAAAATTATTAGTGAATGATAGGGAAAATGTCGCTGCAGCTATTATTCAAAATGCAGTGAAGGGGTTGAAGGGAAAAAACAATGAACTTCAAACGTCGTGTGCAGCTGTTATCGGCGGTATTGCAGTGAAACTTGCCGGGATGGAGCGTTGGGGGTGGCTTGAAAAATTAAGTTCTGTTTGTCTCATTTGGATACGTGAAAATGAAGTTGCCGATCAGACTCTGAAAAATCATCTGCTTGCCATGCAGGCGATGATGAATCATGCATGGTCTCATGGAAACGATGCTCTTGCAGAACAAATTCTGGATGTCTTTTGTTATGTTCGATCCGGCACCCTGGAAAAAAATAAAAATGTACGACAACTTATTGGAAGTGTTCAGAATGAGAATGTTGATATAGTTCTTTTGCAGGAGTATCTTGATCGCTGTTTTGTGAGGCCTGTGAATGAGAAAATCTGCAATAAAATAGTGATGCAGGGGCCTGTAGCTATACGGTTTCTTCTTGATGCCTTGATCGCATCCGACACACGAGCCGATCGTATATGTTTGTTGAAAGTTCTTACTGAATATGGAAGTGACCTTGTCCCGCTTTTACTCAAACGCCTTTGTGATCCAATGCCATGGTTTGGTAAACGGAATTTGATTCGTCTGCTTGCTGCAACTGGAGCGGAAAAAGATGTTGAGACAATTTTAAATTACGGTCGTCATGAAGATTTGCGGGTACAGCAGGAACTGCTCCAGTGTATCGTTACTCTTGGAAAAGGATCAACAAGGAAATACCTTTTAAACGTTCTTTCTACTGTCAGTGCTCAGGCAAAAGTACAAGTAGTGAAGAATCTGAGACCAGAGGCAGATGAATCTGTCATTGAACCGCTTTCTGAGCTGTTAGAGGAATGCCGACTGTATCAGGGACCCGTTAAATCAGCACTGGCAATGGAAATCAGTAAAACGTTGGGAGCCAGCAGATCTCCAAAGGCCTTTGCAGTTCTTCAGGGAATTATTGATGCAGGGGGGGGCGAATTTGGCGTGGAGGCCGTTCAGGCAGCAGAACTTGCTATCTCCTTCATACAGGAACAGGGGTCTGAGATAGGCGGTGATGATGAACGACTGTCAGAGGAAGGGAGTCGTCCTGTGACAGCTGAATATGTGTCTGGCGATGATGGTAGTGCTGTCTCTGGAAAGTATGAATTGATAACTGATTTAGATGAAGAAAAAGAAGTATATAAATTATTGCAACAAGACAAAGTGGGATCTGCTAAAAAGGTACTCCTGGAACTTGTTGAGAAAACTGCCCAGCTGAAAAGGTTTAATGATGCGGATGCATTACGTTCGCGTTTGATTGAGATTGACGGCCTGGCTCTGAGTGAGATTATCAGGGCAGCAGAAATCATAGAAGATGCCAGAGTCAATGCAGTTGATCAGGACCATATTCTTATCTGGGCAAGTTTATACGATATTTTCAGTACTTCAGAATTCAATGCTTTTTATTATGCTCTGGAGCATAAAACATATCCGACAGATACCGTTATTGTGAAACAGGGCGAGTCTCAGGATTCTCTGTTTTTTGTGAACAATGGACGTGTGAAGCTCTATTTCAAGGAGGGGGACAGAGAAGTATTTGTTGAAACAATCGGTCAGGGGAAAGTACTTGGTGGGACATCTTTTTTTGATGATTCAATATGGACTATCAATGGTGCAAGCATGGGCGCGGTTGATGTGTCCACTCTTCCAAAGACAGTTTTAGATGATTGGAAGGAAGACTTTCCAGCGCTTGAGGGGAAAATTCAGGAGTATTGTCTGCGAACAGATCAGTTGAATGAATTTTTTGCATCATCAGGCAATGAACGAAGAGTGCATACCAGGTATCCTATGGAAGGAGCAATTTATACTACTTTGCTTGATAATACCGGGAATCTCACCGATACAAATATCCCCGGAGAATGCAGTGATATCTCCATCGGAGGGCTCTCTTTTCTCTCCAATATAAAAAATAGAAAACAGGCGCGGACTCTTTTAGGGCGACAAGTCAGTGTTTTTTTCAAAACTGAGGATGGAGAGGTAATACAACCGAATATTTCCGGAACTGTGGTCGCTGTTCATAACCTCCATGCCATGCATCTCGGGCGTTCTGTTCATATTGAATTTGATGGAGTAATTGAACCGGAAAAAGTGACGGATCTTATTAATGGTATTCAATAAGAACGAAGCCATCATCATTCTCTATCAGCAGGGCCTGGAGAATACCAGGGTTGAAAAAAATTACCTGACTGCTGATTGTCCTTTTTGTCGGGAAAAAGGCTTAGACCCCCGTGGACGACTGGTTGTGTTTCTTCGTCCCGGCGGATTTTTTTTCGGCTATTTTCGCTGTTTGAACCGCTGTGTTCCTGGCGGTTTTCCTCTCTGGTTTGCAAAATTAGCAGGTCTTGATCCTGCGTTGGTTCCTGGTTTTGACCCGGACAGAGAGCCTTTTTCCGGGAATTCTGATTATCCACCATCAAATTGTAATCAGGAAGTACGATCCTATCAGGATAGTATGACGGATAATCACTTGGCTCGTTTTAAGAAGATGGGGATTGGTTCTGGGACCTTATCTGAACTACATGTCGGTTTCAATGGTCGTTATCTCGTATATCCTTATTTCCAGGAAGACGGAAATTGCTACTCCGCACGCTGTGTTTTTCCTGATCGTAGTGAAGATTTTTTCTGGCATGGAGACGAACAGTTTTTTGATACTCAGCAGCAGATTTTCAATGTTCAGGATATTAATCGTTGTGAGAATGGCAGTCTGTTTCTCTGTGAAGGAGAAGATACTCTCCTTGCTTTAAAAGAGTTGGGGTATCCGGCTGTTGCCGTTCCTGATTGTCAGACCATGGAAAAGATAGATCCTCAGCGTTTTGCTTGTATCCGTACGCTCTTTCTCGTCACAAATAACAGTGCAGAATCTGACTCCAGTATGAGGAGACTCGCCTCACGTATTGGTTATAAAGTACGTCCGTTCAAATGGGCGGCAGGTCTACCCGGTGATTATGATCTCTGCCAGCTAGCGAAGGACAAGGGAAAAGACTTTCGTAGCGCTGTTTCAAAGATGATTCAGGAAGCAAAATCATTCTCTCCCTTTACCGCTGCATCACGAGAGTATGAACATTTTCAGGAACAACTCAAAATGGAAAGTGGGGCGTCCTATGCTGCTCTTCAATCGGGTTTTAAACTGTTTGATGAGGCTCTTGATGGCGTTCACGGGATAAATATTGTTGGAGGAGCCCCTAAGTCCGGGAAGTCAACATTTTTGATTCAGATGGCCACCGAGATGGCTCTGCGTAAAATTCCAGTGGTGTACTATGACTTTGAGAATGGCCGTCAGAAACTTTACCAGAGAACTCTCAGTCGCTTGAGCCACTTGTCTTTAGATACCATTCGTGCAAAAACCTTTACAGCAGAAGAAAAAACACAATACAGGGAAGCGTGCACCCATCTTCAGGGTATGTTGTCTCATTTTAAGGTGATCAACGACAGGCAGGTCACACCTGAAATAATGCGGAGGCATATTGATTTTATTCGTCATGAAACCAATTGTGACTATACCGTTGTGGTGATTGACAGTCTTCATAAGCTGCCCTTCAAGGATTTTTCTGAACGAAGAACTGGTATTGATGCCTGGCTGAGAGAAATGGAATCCATTCGTGATGAAATGAACGTTTCGTTTCTTGTTATCTCAGAACTTTCGAGGGGAGATGGTAAAAGCTACAAAGAAACCCCTCATCTTGGTGTATTTAAAGGTTCTGGCGATATAGAATATAGTGCCGACAACGCCCTTGTGCTCTATCCAGACTGGGATCCATTAAGTTCAGTGACGGAGCAGAAACGTAAAAATAAGCTTTGGCTGGTTGCAAGCAGAGAACACAGTCCTGGCCTGGTGGCTGAATATGAAGTTGATTATCCCTATTGGGGATTTGTGGAAAAAAAGCCATTTCAGGAAGATACTTAATAACGTGAAGAATAACTGGATTTCTCCGAAATTTCCTCTAGCCTTCTTTTTTATGAGATGATGGAAATGGTTGGATTTGTACAGCTGATACCGTCGTGGTCTGGTCACTGCAACCACATTCATCTTCATGGCTATGTGTCTGCGAGTCACCACTTGCACAGGTCGTAGTACCACAACCACAGCCGTCTCCCTTGCCAAACCAACCCATGACGATTGCATAGATGGGACGAATAGAAAGAACTAAGAGCAGCAAAGTGCCGGATGTCATCAACCAGCCTGGTAAAAATTCTGCGGCCTGTCCAACGCTTGCAGCAGCAGAAATACCAAGACCGAAATAAACAGCGTCCACCACAAGACCGCAAAGGACACTTATGATCGCAATGGATAGCAGATAAAGAGCTGTGGCACGTTTCCCTAATAATCCAAAAAGAACTGAAAGTGAGGTAACATTGGTGGCTGGGCCAACCAGTAAAAACACCAGTGCAGTACCGGGACTTACCCCCTTTAAAATAAATGCTGCAGCTATGGGGGTTGACGCAGTTGCACAGATATATAACGGAATGCCAAAGGTGAGCATGAGTAGCATGGAGCCAAGTCCACCGCCAAGATATCTTGCAATGACTGCATCTGGAACCAGAACGTTTATGATTCCAGCGAGAAGTATACCAACGAAAAACCAGCCGGCAAGCTCAGCCCAGAGATCAGTGGCGGCATATTTTGTTCCTATTTTTAGCTTTTCCAGCAAATTGTGATGGTGTTTGTGCTCATCCGGCGGACAGTCTCTGCCATCACAGCAATTATCGATGGGGCAACTCAGATCTGGTGTTGCTCGTTTTGTGGCATCAGGTGGGTTGAAAAAGTTTTCGGCGCAACCTGCTGCAAAGGCTGAAATAAAAGCTGAAACAGGTCTGGCAATGGTCATGATGGGATCAAGTAACGCCCATGTGATTGAGATGGAATCAACGCCAGATTCAGGGGTTGAGATTAAAAAAGCTGTGGTGGCTCCATTGTTGGCGCCCTGTTTTTTTAGTGAAGTCGCAGCAGGCAATACACCGCAGGAGCAGAGCGGGATCGGTATACCGAGCAAAGCAGCTTTGAAAACAGAGCTGTATCTTCCGCTGCCAAGATGGGCGGCAACATAGGCAGGGGAGAGGAACATCTTCAGCATACCACCCACCAGAAGACCAAATAAGATATAAATTGAGGCGAGTTGTAGCATATCCCAGGAAGAGAGAAGGACATCATAGATAAATTGCATCATCTTTATTCGTCCTCCCTGAGATGGATAAGAGCAAGGTGAATAAGGTCACTGACGTGTTTATCCTTGAGCCGATAGTAAAGAATTGGCCCTTCACGTCGATTGCTTACAAGTTGTAACTGTCTCAGCTGACGAAGCTGGTGACTGACGGCAGATTCGCTGACTCCTATGTACCT
>DAOWDZ010000146.1 GCA_030638765.1 Desulfocapsa sp. | reverse complement strand
GTTTGAAAGTCACCAGTATCTATGTAACACATGACAAGGCGGAGAAAATGAAAATACATGATCGCCTATAGTTTATCAATGTCGGCGATGCTGAATAGATTTGTTCTCCGCTTGACATCTATGAACGGCCGGCAACTAAGTTTGTAGCAGGGTTTATCGGATCACCGTCTATGAATTTTATAGATGGTCGAATCAGTAAGGATGGGAAGTTGGTGGAGTTGCCTGAGGGGCTACGTTTAGCTCTAAATGCTGATACCACCGATGGACATGAGGGCGGGGAAGTAACGGTTGGAATCCGACCGGAGCATTTTGCTCTCACAGAACCGGAGCAATCCACATTTCCTTTAACGGTTGATCATGCCGAGTTTCATGGAGCAGATACTATTGTGTATGGCCGTTTAAAGAATAACGATGAAGTTATTGTCGCTCGTTTACCGCATATTCATCGTGTTGATTCTGAAAAACCACTCTTTTTGGCGGTTATGCCTGAGTGTATTCATCTTTTTGATAAAAATAGTGGCAAGCGTCTATAGGAAGTGTGCTGTGTTTGTAATTAGGCTACCTTGAATAATTGCCTTTTCGTCCCAACTCTTTGTTGCGAGAAAAATTTTATCCTCGGAATATCAATTATATGCCTGTGGTAAAATTTTCCATACGCCTCGATTTGAAACGAAAATGCTAATTTTTCAAGGCACCCATTAGTTTGTTTTGATGAGTTCGTTAATATTCTGTATTGCTATCTGATAGCGTGTCTTTCTGGTAAGGCGTCGTAGAAATTCTTCACCTTTTTTATCACTGCAAGTTCTCCAGTTCTTTATAATCCTCCGGGCTATCAATATCAAAAATAACGCCCCTGTCTTCAACTTCAACAAGTTTTAATTTTGCGGCTGGATCTTTTAAGTGTTCTCTTGGTCCGGTATCACCTTCAAGGGCGAAAATTCTATCGAACCATGAAGCGGGAGTGATAACAGGATTACCCCGTTGGCCATTCCAGGATGGAGCTATCCAGCGTTCAGGTTCTTTTTGGAATGCCATGATCAATTTTTCAATTGTTTCTGTTGTGACAATTGGCTGGTCTCCAAGGACAAACATTGCTCCTTTGCAAGGATTGTCGAGTGCATTAAGGCCTGCTTGTAAGGAAGAGCCATAGCCACTGGAAAAATTGCAATTTTTAATAACGAGTATGTTTTTTGTGTTGAGCTGCGATTGTACATGATCGGCGTTATCTCCTAGAACAAGGATAAGCGGAGAAAGTGAGGATTGTTGCGTCGCATCAATAACATGCTGAAGAATTGCTTTGCCGCGGATTGGCAGTAGTAATTTGTTTTTTCCCATACGCTGACTTCTGCCGGCGGCAAGAATTATTCCGGGGATTGACGATTGTTTCATTTGTTGATATTTGGTTTGTCTCCTGAATGTGAATCATGCCGGCTGGATTGCCCTCTGATGTCTCAGTTGCAAAGGAGTAAATTGGTAAAAAGGAGAATGTTCTTTTAAAAAAACATTACGGGAGCTGGTATTCAAGAACCTTTTCGGGTGTGATGGTTATTGTATCACGGATCAGGTCCTTTCCATTTCTTTTAATAACTAATTCGTGATTTCCTTTGGGAACAAGGATAGTAAAGGGCAGCCTCTTTTTGAACTTTTCTTTTTCTGAGTTGTTGGCATTGCAGGTGGCAAGTTCAAAGCTGATGTCTTCCGAGGCACATTCGCCAGCGATTTCAATGCAGATGCCCTGTCGATCTCCGAGGAACGTGAGGCCGCCAAAGTTTTTTTCAGCAAGACTTGTAGTTGGAAGTAAAAAAAGAAAGGCGGTGACTAAGAGCAGGTATGGTGCACGATAGAAATGTTTGTTTCCCATTTGATTTCTCCAGATGACTTGTCGGTTGGAAGTAGAATGACGTTGTTATCTTCCATGACTCTTCTTTTATTTTAATGGGCAGGATACAATAAGTCAAACTGGATTCTGAGTATTACTGAGACTTCACTGCAATTTCAAAATTGGTTTTATGATATCCGATTTCAGGGGGTCTTTTTTAGATAATTGTAGACTGTACACTTGGTGACATCCATGAGGTCTGCAACCTGTTCAACTGCACCTTTAAACTGGAATGCACCGTTTTGTTTCATCTTTTCGATAAATCTGGTTTTTTCATTGATGGACATCGAAGCTGGCTGTACGCCAATTTCTTCAACAGCGCGGACAAAGAGTGTTCTTACGGTATCTCCAGCTGAATCAGAGAAGTTCTCTTTGCTTGGATATATTCCGGTTTCAAGATCGTGGATAAAGGGTAACAGTGATTGGATTGCATTGAAGTATTCGGTGGTGTCCAGATTAATACAAAAAGCGGCAACAGCATTGCCAGAGCTATCTTTTATTATGCTGGTGGCCGATTTAAGGCATCTTCCATCTGCTGTTACTGATTTGTAGTTATGCTTGTGACTGCCATTTTCAGGGGTTTGCTGCACAAGTTTTGCGAGCAGATCCGTTGCTGGTGCCCCAATATTTCTTCCCGTAACATCACCTTTCATATACACAAGTGAACTTTGCAGGTCCGATAGGTCATGGATAACCACTTCACAGTTGGGGCCAAAGAGTGCGTGGATAGAATCTGCAATGGGCATCAGATTTTTGATAATCTGTTCTTTTTCAGCGATGTTAACCATTATTTTTTATTTCTACTTGCATCCTTGTCATTGTATTCGCCATACCAGACTGCATCCCGGAAAGCTCGAGGCGAGGTGTTACCTTCGGTACTGACAAGCAGCACAATGGAGTCTTTATCCAGTTCAAGTTGCTTGCGTAGCTGGGCGGCTTTGCCGGTTTCTGATTCCATTAATAAGTGAAGAAGACCAGTGGTAACGGCTCCGGATTCACCGGAAATCACAACATCGTCACCTTTAAGAGGAGTGGCTAAAACACGCATACCAGTGGCTGCAAGATAGTCGGGGCAGGAGACGTAGGCGGCGGAATAATCACGCAGCAATTCCCAGCTGATTGTGTTGGGTTCACCGCAGGCAAGACCTGCCATAAGAGTATCAAGATCACCGCTCACATTGTGAGCCTTTCCGTCTCCAATTTTGGCAGATTTAT
>DAOWDZ010000080.1 GCA_030638765.1 Desulfocapsa sp. | reverse complement strand
GAAGCTGATTAATTCAGCCTATTATTCTCTCGTCAATACAGTTACCTCACTTACTCGTGCCATCACCATGCTTGGTATGAATACAGTGAAAAATATGGCACTGAGTACTGCCATTATCCGTTCTGTATCGGGAGCGAAAAAATCAAAAGCACTTCCAACGACAAAGTTTTGGGCTCATTCTATTGCAACGGGAGTGTGTGCCAAGTTACTGGCCAAAGCAAACGGTGTCTCGTTGATGGAATGTGAAGAATATTTTATTGCTGGATTGCTTCACGATCTTGGGAAAATCCCTTTTGGTGATGAGTATATAGCTGTTTTGGAGAAAGTGAAGGCGGAGTGTCTACCACTTTTTGAAGTTGAACGTGAACTGCTTGGCTTTGATCATCAGGAAGTTGGCAAAATGATCGCTGAGAAATGGAAGTTGAATGATGCCATGACCAGTGCAATAGCCTTTCACCATGATGTGAATGATGCCCCGGAAGAGCATCAGGTTCGCGCGTCATACGTGGGGCTTGCCAATATGTATTCCAATATTCTTGATCTTGGGTATGCGGGCGACCCTTTTCCTGCTGATACCAATGTGGATAAGATGCTGGAACTCACTGGAGTAACTTGGGATATGTTTCAGGAAGTTGCCACAAGTGTTGAAGAGGAAATTGAAAAAGCACAGGCTTTTCTGCAAAACTAAAGGATAGCAGCGATGATGAAAATTAAATTCTGGGGGGTCAGGGGATCTATTCCATGTCCTGGTCCTCATACCATGAAATATGGTGGAAATGGAGCCTGTCTTGAGTTACGAGTTGACGGCAGAAAAGAAATTATTGTCATTGATGCAGGTTCCGGAATCAGGGAACTTGGCAATTTTATGCTTGCGAACGATCTGGCTAATGGTCCTTTGAAAATTGCCATGTATCTTTCTCATACGCATTGGGATCATATAATGGGGTTTCCTTATTTTGTTCCAATTTATATACCAGGTACCCAGATGGCAGTGTATGGTCCCGTGAGTTATGAGGACGATCCACTAAAGGATGTTGTCGGTGGCCAGATGAAATATCGTTATTTTCCAATAAATGTAGGTGAATTGGCTTCTGATATTGAGTATGGCCGTTTGATGGAAGAACCGATTCGTGATTTGGGCGATGGCTTGATGTTGACCACTAAAATTCTCAATCACCCTATCACTGCCCTTGGCTATCGTTTTGAATATAAGGGAAAGGTGTTTTGTACCTGTTATGATCATGAACCATATCGAAATCTGTTTGAGTCTGATCCTGATCATCCTGAGTACGATGAAGCAATGGCCTATGAAGGCGAAGAAGTTGCCAATGAAATGAATCAGTCCATTGAGGATTTTTTTAGAGGCGCTGATCTGCTGATACATGATTCCCAGTATACCGAAAAGGAATATGAGACTAAGGTCGACTGGGGACACTCAACCATTGAATGGGCAATTCAGGCAGCCAATAGAGCTGGAGTGAAAAAACTGGCTCTGTTTCATCACGACCCGGATCGAACTGATGCGCAGATTGATGAAATGGCAAAGGACTATTGTGAACCTGGGAAATATGGTGATACAGAAGTGTTCTTTGCAACGGAGCAGACTGAAATAATTCTGTAGCTCTAGAGCCTATTCTTGATTTGTTGTACGGTATTAAAATCGGGAAGGTAATTAATGGGCGGGGCTTGAGGCAGTGCCAGTCGCAACTCTTTTCCAAATGGTGTAGCGTTGACGTTTCTGTTATATGCCTCAATAAGAAGACGTTCCAGGTTAACCGTATCCTCAATATTGTAAGCGAGAAGTGTTTCAAGAGCTTTTTCATTATTGTTGCTGATGTAATCTTCCCAAAGAAGGACAGCAAAGTTTCCGTCCACGCCATTTAGTGCGCCACGATCTATCCCCAACTGCTGTTCGCATCCCTTGAGTCCTCCCTTAAAGCCGAGCCTTGCCAGAATGTAACGTAAATCAATATGTGCATGGGTGAGTTTGGTGTGAAACCAGCGCTCGATTACCGGGATGTCAAACCCTTTGCCATTGTAGGTGACGAGTACGTCATATTTCCAGATGTCCTCCTCGAAAGCATCTAAATTTCTCCCATTGATATAACAGTGTACGTCGTGTCCATTATAGAGCGCAATGGTGGTGATTTCGGCATTTGGTCCGAGCCCAGTTGTTTCAATATCAAGATAGGCAGTGTTTGCCCTGAAATGCGATAAGAGCCGCCATTGCTCATTGGCTGGTAAACGTTTGCTGAAAAATTCAGGGCCATTTTTCAGTTCACTTTGAGAGCTTTGTAATAAAGATGAGATTTGTGCAGCTGAACTGTTTGGAAGCTTTACTGGAGGTGTATCCTGCCATGCTTCCCAGTTATGGATTCCTGCCTTCCAGATATTTGCTTCAGTTTTTGCGCCAATGCCAGGAAGGTGGATAAATGTATGAGTAAGCATCTTTTGGATCTCGGTTGATGGGTGACTATTGAGGGAGAAATCATCTGAAAAGTTTTTACATAAAAAAACCTGCAATTTCAAAAAGAAATTGCAGGTGAATGAAGAAAAAATATATGTAAAACAGGAAGGAATGAACTCATTAAAGCTTTCATTCCCTCCTGTGTTAGACTTCAATTAATTGCTGTTTTCAATAGCAACCAAGGCTGTTTACCAAGTTCGTAAAGGTGATGCAAGCTTTTTTTGTTTCCATTCTTGTTTCTTGTCAGGTGTTACTTGTAGAGGCAGAGATAACTGGTTTCTTTCTCCAGGCGAACACCGAATTTAACGCCTTTTTCCACTTCAAAACTTTCACCTGCCTGAAATGATTTCCATGTAGTACTTTTCGGGAACCTGATATCCATATTCCCTGAAACAACGGTCATGATTTCTACGGAATCTGTTCCGAATTCATATTCTCCTGCTGCCATAACGCCAATAGTTGCGGGGCCTTCTTCGTTGTTGAAGGCGATTGATTTTACTTTTCCGTCAAAATATTCGTTTGTTTTGAACATGGCTGAACCTCTTGTAGTAATGAGTTGTTTATGATGAGTGAAGAACCGAATTCTTTTTTTGCAGAAGTTGTAAATATTAATATTGAACTTTCTTGCGTGCAGTTTTAATTTGGCCGCGCTGTTTCTTTCCTTCCAGACGTCTCTGCTTTGCTCCTTTTCCGGGACGGGTGGGGCGGCGTTTTTTTACCTGCACATTGGCTCGTAAAATGATCTCTTTTAAACGTTGTAAGCCATTGTCTTTATTCTTTTCCTGGCTTCGGTATTGCTGTGCTTTAATCACAAGAATACCATCTTTGTTTATGCGCTGATCCTGCATGGAAAGAAGTCTGTTTTTTATTCTCTCGGGCAGGGAGGATGCTGAAATATCAAAACGCATATGGACGGCAGAGGCCACTTTGTTGACGTTTTGGCCTCCGGCTCCCTGGGCGCGGATAAATTTTATCTCGATTTCCTGTTCGGGAATACTTACACTATTGGAAATTCGTAACATGACAGTTTTATCTGATGAAAGTTATAGCAAATTTGCTTATGCCTAAAGAGACCACAAAAAATAATATTGTTCTGATTGGTATGGCCGGTGCCGGGAAAAGCAGTATAGGTAAAAAACTTGCCAAGCTCCTTGATCGCCCCTTTGTTGATATAGATACTCTTATTGAGGAAGATCAGAATCTGCCACTGCAGAAAGTGCTGAATACCATTGGTGTTAAACATTTTCGAGAGGTGGAGGAAAAAGTTCTTCTCTCTTTTAATCGTAGTTATCATATTGTAGCAACGGGTGGTAGTGCTGTATATAGTCAGCACGGTATCGATCACTTGCGCAAAACCGGTTTGCTTGTATTGCTCGATGTGTCACTTCCAATCCTGAAAGAGAGGGTTGGAGATTTCAGCAATCGTGGTCTGGTCAAAATGGTTGAGCAGAGTTTTGACGAAGTTTTCGAAGAACGAAAGCCTCTCTACAGTAAAAATGCTGATATTGTTATTGATTGTCAGGATCGATCTGTTTCCGATATCAGTAATTTGATCGTGGATCAACTAGCAGATACTTTCTATCATTTATAAACAGGATATGCTAGGGTGTTTTTCTTGAAAAAACACAAATTAAACACATATAGAATAACTTAAATTAATAGAGGCGTTTTATGACACAGGCAAAAAAAGGTGACAAAGTTAAGGTTAACTATAAAGGTTATTTGGGGGATGGTTCAGTTTTTGACTCATCCGAAGGCGAAAAACCTCTGGAGGTAACCCTTGGTACCGGCATGGTGATTCCCGGATTTGATGCTGCTCTTGTGGGTATGGAAGTTGGTGTGAAAAAGACTGTTATCATTCCAGTGGATCAGGCATACGGAAATCACAATGCAGAAATGGTTATGCAGATTCCTGTGAGCCAGGTACCGCCAGATCTTAAACCCGAGATTGGACAACGAATGGAAGTGGGAGGGTCAGCCGGTGAGGTGCTTCAGGCGGAGGTTATAGATATTAATGATGAGTATATATTTCTTGATGCGAATCCTCCTCTTGCAGGAAAAGAACTCACGTTTGATATGGAATTGGTTTCAATCGGGTAGCCTTTTTGATTTTTCAACAGACTCAGGGGTGAACTCCTGAGTCTGTTTATGATGTTTCTCCGGCTGAACGTCCTGCAAGCCAACCGGTTGAAAAGGCAGCTTGGAGATTGTATCCTCCGGTATTGCCATTGAGATCGAGAACTTCTCCTGCCAGATATAATCCCGAAATACTATTGGACTCCATGGTTCTGGGGTTCACTTCTTTAAGATGTATTCCGCCGGCCGTTACAATGGCCTCTTTAAAAGAGCGATAGCCGCTCACTTCAAAGCGTAAGTTTTTCAGCCAGTGCAGGAGTTTTTTCCGTTCTTTCTTAGGAATTTCACCAGCCAGGCGATTTCCGGGAATGGTAGTCTGTTCCAGGCAGAGTGTAACCAGTTGCGCAGGAAGCAGTCCTCGTAAAACATCTGAAAAGGGTTCCTTGTTTCGTTTTTCAAAATCCCGGATCAACCTGGCATCAAGCTTCTGCTCGTTGAGTGCAGCCTTGAGATCCACCACAAGAGATACCCTGTCTTTCTTCTGGAGGGCATCCACAACATCTCCACTGAGTGTCAGGATTGTGGGGCCACTGAGTCCATACTTAAGAAAATGCAGTTCTCCAAAGAGCGTTCGCTTTTTCTTTCCATTTATAAAGAGCTGGACTTCAATATTCCGCAGTTCAAGTCCTGTAAGGGCTGGAGGGATGCCATCTTTCACCTCAAGGGGAACCAGGGCAGGTCGAATGGGAACAATGGTATGGCCATGATTTTCAGCCAGATGATAACCATCTCCGGTGGATCCGGTGGCAGGGTAGGATGCTCCTCCCGTTGCCAGGATAACAGCGTCGCAGTGGATTGTGTTCTGTTTAGTGATAACGCCGCTTATTCTGTTGTCTTCAACAAGGAGACTTTTGACCGGACAGTTATTGCGTATGTCAACATGCAGTTTTGAGAGCCAGAGGAGAAATGTTTGCAGGATGTCTGGGGCTTTGCCACTTGTGGGAAAGTATCGCCCTCCACGTTCAAGAGTTACGGCAAGGCCGTTTTCTTTGAAAAAATCAACAAGTTCAATTGAGAAAAAATGAGAAAATGCCTGGCGCAAAAACCGCCCGTTCTTTCCGAAATGATTGATGAAGTCTTCAACGGATGCACTGTTTGTTATGTTACAGCGCCCTTTGCCGGTGATGCATATCTTGCGTCCCGGGCGCTTCATTTTCTCAAGAAGTATAACGTCAGCTCCGGCGAGAGCTGCCTGACGTGCTGCCATAAGTCCTGCAGCACCTCCGCCTATAACGACGACTCGTCTTTTCATTGAGTGTTCTCCCTGTATTGTGGATCGCTCTGTAATATGAGTGGTGCATGATTGGATGTAAAAAAAGGTGGATCTCGTTGCAAGATGCTGCGAATTGTTGGGTTTGCCTTAAATTCTGTGGCTAGAAACTTCCGTACTGATTTTCGATCCCATCCCTTTGGATGGTGAAAGTTAGAGTAGAGCCCGAGATCACCAGTTGAAAATTCCTTGAGTTCCAGTGTGTTTATCTCATCACTGTTCTGCGGTAAGTTGAAAACTGCCAGATTTAAGAATGTGATGGCATCACTGTTGCGTATGGTAAAATCGAGAGTTTTTCGTGCTTCGGGCAAGGATTCTGCGGGAGTACCAAAAAGGAGATATACATATGTGGCAATTCCGGCATGGCGAAGGGCGCTCAGACATTCTTCCACCATTTGCAGATTGATTCCCTTATCCATAGCATCAAGTACTTTTTGGGATCCTGACTCAATGCCAAGTTTTAAAAGGATGCAGCCGGATTTTCGCAAATCTTTGCAGAATACAGGGTCGCACAATTCGGTGCTGACTCGTGCAAATCCATACCAGTCTGCTCCCGGTGGTTGTTGGATCATCTGTTTCATAAGGGAAGGAGCCACGGCATTATCCAGTAGGTGGATGAGTGTTGGTTTGAATGTTTGTACCAGTTGTCTCAAGTCTTTCAAGACCTGCTTTGAAGAAAGTTTTATATAGGGGCTTCCCTCAGCTTTTTCGGGGCAGAATGAACAGCGGTTCCAGTAACAACCGGTGGACGCACTGTAGGGGATGATTAATCCCGGGGAGAGGTATTGCTGCAGAGGTAGGTCGGTATAGTCAGGAGGTTGATGCGCAGGAGATGTATGGTGTCCTGAAATTTCCAGTAAAGGTGTTTCTCCCTGTCCGGCAATCATATGGTCAAAAAGATCTGTGAATGGATTGATCCATGTCGGACTTCGTATCCATGACGTGATAAGGCCGCCGCCAACTATAATTGTATGGGATGGGTAATGTTTCTTTATGAATCCTGCAAGAGAAAAGGCAGGAATGGCCTGGCTGAGATAGTTAAGGGAAATGCCAATGCTTTGATGGCGGTTCTTGGTGAGAAGGTCGTGCAGTCGTTTCTTAAAAAAAGGAAAGAAAATATTATCTTCGTAGTTTGTAGAAGCTAGAAGGAGCTCTTCACTTTGATGTGGGGAAAATTTTTTATCCTGATAATCAACAAGGCTGATATTGGCATCAAGAGTATCGCAACTCCTGCTGATCGCCTGGTTCAGGTCGCGAACTGCCCGTTGATAGCGATCACTGCTTTTATAAAGTACATCGCTGCGAAGGCTTTGCAGATTTTTTTGAACATTCTTCCACGCTCTTTTGCTCCAGGTATCAACGGGCATCTGCTCAATTCCAAGTAGATAGAGCTGTCCCTCAAGATTTGCATCCCAGAGTTGGCATTCGCAGTCGTTTCCACGCAAAAAACCTGCAAGACGACTAATGCCGGCAGGTGGTTCACATGCCTTGGCAAGCGGTGGAAATATCAGAAGCACTGAGAGAGCTTAAAGTAATTAAGAAAATGCGCTGTCTTCCACTTTTCCAAGAAAAATTCTGGTGCAGAGGAAAATATTCCTGGAAGTATCTCCAGCCTGAATGCGAAGTAATCCTTCTCGTATAATGATCTTTCTGAGAAGCGCCCTTCCGTTGGACTCGTTGTAAAAAATATCGGAATCAAGGATGTCGCTGACTACTTCAGGCTCAGTCTGGTCAATGATAAGCTGAAGGCCGATTTTAAGAAAGTTATCTTTGAGACCATTGAGTTCATCTTCTAAAGAAAGGAACCCTCGTTTCTTTGCTTTTGCGCCTAATTCTTTAAGGGAAAGGATCAGTGGAATGAGTGATTCCTGGTCTTCTTTGCTGCATGCAGCTTTAGCTGCCAATGAGAGATCGCGTAACATTTTGTCCTTTGTGTGTGGTCTTGGAAAGTTTGTTCGAGACTGATTATACTTTGTGACACTACCATAGATTGATGGCTTCGTATAATACTTTGAGGGGGGCAGTTGTTTTTTGTACCTTGATTTTCCTAAAAAGGATGACAATATTGTTGGCTGTTGCTCAATATACGAATTCGAAATTATTTCTTTTATTATAAATTTTTTGGAGGCAAAATATGCTGCTTTTTATGAGGAGACTCACTCCTTTTTTTCTCGTCTTTTTCACACTCTGTTTTGTTGAGGCAGGTATCATGGCGGAGTATTCTGATGCCCGTTCCAGAGGCGGCGGTCGTTCTTTTCGCTCAACACCAAGACAAAAGGCACCCGTGACCCAAAAACAACAGCCGGCTGGACAAAAAAAATCCGGAATGAGCCGTGGTTTAATGGGCGGTCTGCTTGGCGGTGCCCTTGGTGGCATGCTGCTTGGCAGTATGTTTGGCATGGGAGGCAGTGGTATGGGGATTCTTCCAATGCTTCTGCTTGGTGGTGTAGGTTACTTTCTCTATAGGAGATTTACTGCTCGTCCTCGCAGCGGAACACCTCCAGGATATCAGGCACCGACCCAGGATAATAACGTATTTAAAGGAAACTTTGGTGGTGGTAATTCAAGCACTCCCGGTGCTTTTACTCCTCCTCCCGAAGTGTCTCAAAAATCAAGCCTTGAGGAAGGTCTGGATGTTATCCGTATTGCTGATCCTGATTTTGAAACGGATTATTTTGTTGAAATTGCATCCGATGTATTCTTCAAGGTTCAGGCAGGTTGGATGCGTCGTGACATTAGTTCCTACAAGCACCTTCTAGGGGAGCAGCTTGCCTCTGAGTATGCTGATCAGTTTGCAGAAATGGAGTCAAAAGGCGAACTCAACAAACTGGAGAATATCTCTATTCGTAACGTTGAGGTTATTGCCGCAGGATCT
>DAOWDZ010000176.1 GCA_030638765.1 Desulfocapsa sp. | reverse complement strand
TCAGTTAATCGGTCATAAATCTGTCTTTCGCGTAATGGATCCCATTTGGCACGCTTACTTTCATCTTTTAACTGGCCAATGGACTTGGCAAGGGCAAGGCGTTCTTTAAGAAGTTCAAGGATGGTGTTGTCAATCTTGTCGATTCCGTCTCGAACGGGGGTGAGATCTTTAGCCATTTTGGTTCCTTTATTGGGATAGTATTATTTCAGATCGTGATTTGTCAGTAACGGAATGTAGGGGAAAGAAAACAGTAGGTCAAGTTGTAAAAATGACTGGAATAAGCGTCCCTGCCGAGATATAGTCCTTTTTTGTGTGAGCGGTTCTTTTCACACCATAACTTTTTAACACCTTTGAATTGTATATAAAAAGAGAATAACCTGCCATGAGTGATAAACCAGTACAAAAAACCTACGAAGAAATCAATGCCAGAATTAAAGCTGGTGAGGCAGTAATAGTCACTGCAGAAGAAATGGTTGGCATTGTTCAATCTAAGGGGGCAGAAGAAGCAGCGCGAGAAGTGGATGTTGTTACCACCGGAACTTTCTCTCCCATGTGTTCATCGGGGGCATTCCTCAATTTTGGTCAGATGACTCCCACTATAAAAGCTTCAAAGGTCTGGATTAATAAAGTTTCTGCCTATGCAGGTCTTGCTGCTGTTGATTGCTATATAGGTGCCACAGAGCCGGTTGAGGATGATCCATTAAATAAACTCTATCCAGGTGAATTTCGATATGGCGGAGGACATGTAATAGAAGATCTGCTTGCAGGTAAAAAAGTCTTTCTCGAAGCGAAAGCCTATGGAACTGATTGCTATCTAGGGCGAAAGATGAAGAAAGAGTTCACACTTGATGAACTTCCCTATGCGTTACTCTGCAACCCTCGAAATGGATATCAAAATTATAATTGTGCTGTTAATCTTTCCGATAAGGCAGTTCACACCTATATGGGAACGTTAAAGCCTCATTGTAAAAATGCGAATTACTGCAGTGCTGGTGAATTGAGTCCTCTGTTTAATGATCCTCATTACAAAACCATCGGTATTGGTACCAGGATTTTCCTTGGTGGTGGTGTCGGATATGTCACTTCGCATGGAACTCAGCATAATCCCAACGCTCCAAGACATGAAAATGGTACTCCTGTTAGACCATCTGGTACAATCATGGTTCAGGGTGATATGAAACAGATGTCTTCCCGTTATATCCGAGGAATTTCTATTCTCGGATATGGAAATACCATGGCCGTGGGTCTTGGAATCCCGATTCCTGTACTTAATGCTGAAATGGCCGCTTATACCGGTGTTTCAGATGAAAATCTGTATACGCAGATAATTGATTACGGATATGATTATTCCAATGGTATTAATCGAACCTACGGTGAAGTGAGTTACGCACAGTTGAAAAGTGGTACTATTGAAGTGAATGGCAAAAGCGTCAACACAGCACCACTTTCCAGTCTGCCGATGGCTCGAGAAATTGCAGAAAAACTCAAGGCATGGATGATGGATGGAAAGTTTTTTCTTAATAAACCTGCAGAGCTTCTTCCCGATGCTGAAAATCCTTGAGGGGACCTACTTCTGGATTATAAAAAAAAATATAATGACCTTATAGTATTCATTAAAGAATATGAACGGGTTGCTGTTGCATTCTCGGGAGGTGTGGATTCTACCCTTCTTTTATATGCCGCTCTGGATGCTCTTGGACAGAGGAACGTGGTTGTTTTACGTGGAATCTCAGAATTGGTGAGTGAAAGAGAAAAAAACAGTTCAAATACCATTCTTGATGAGCTCAAGATAACAACAGACCTTCGGTTTGATATTGAATTACATCCATTGATATGGTCTGAATTTACCGCTAATACCCCTGAGCGCTGTTATTTCTGTAAAAAAAGGATGTATCAGGGGTTTCAGCGTATCCTCGAAAAAAAAGATGAACGCCCCCTTATGGAGGGGAGTAATGTCGATGATCTTAAAAGTCATCGCCCCGGTTTTCGTGCCATTCATGAGCTTGGTATTAAAACCCCATTGCTTGATGCTGGTCTTAATAAGGAAGAAATAAGAGCATTAGCTTTTGATTTTCATTTAAGCAATTATAATAAGCCGTCAAATTCCTGCCTGGCAACTCGTTTACCTGAAGGGTTTCCTATACAAAAAGAAAGCCTGCTCCAAGTTGAACGTGTGGAAGATTTTTTGTTAAGTCGTGAATTTTACGGTTGCCGTGTCAGGCCAGAGGGCAGGGACATTGTACTTGAACTTACTGGGGATGATGCTGAAAGATTGTTGAAATCACCTGTAAGGGTTGAAATTATACATTTTCTACAATCCGAAGGTTTTTCAAGGGTTCTTGTTGATCTGAAATTGCGTGGCTAAAAGTTAAAGTGAGATAAGTATTATTCGCTATCCAATGTTTCTTCCTTGCGTATGAGTTATTATTCAATTAAAGTATCAATTTGAAAATGTAGGGAAAAGCTTTAGAATAAAGGGTTGTGAAGTATATATAACTGATTGAAAGCTTTTTCTTTTGACAATACGCAAAGCTTTTATTAAAGAAACAAAATAGAATTAGTGAAGAGATAAGGGGGCCGGCTCAGCTTGCGTCCTGTTAATTAGAAAAGAAGTTTTCCGGGAGGGATCATGAACAAGAAGGAATTAGTAGAAAACATTGCTGGTGCCGCTGATATTTCAAAGGCAGCTGCCGAAAAAGCGTTGAACGGTACTCTCGCAGCTATCGCAGAAACCTTGAAAAATGGCGATAAAGTTACTCTGGTTGGTTTTGGTACTTTTTCAGTATCCAGACGCGAAGCTCGTAAAGGTCGAAATCCTCAGACCGGTAAAGCTATTGATATTCCAGCTAAGAATGTTGCTAAGTTCAAAGCTGGTTCTAAACTTTCAGAGGCTATTAACTAAGACTTCTAAAGTTGTTCTATAGATATCTGCCTGATGACGGATATTTAAGTTGCAAAAAACCTGTTCTCTTCCTTAGTGGAAGGAACAGGTTTTTTTGTTTTAAAAGGAAAAAGTAGACGACGAAAGTTCAGTGTCAATTTTTTGTGGTGATATGGGTAATTGAAAACGGTTAGTGAGAGCAGAAGTGGATCTGGTGTTCCAGGAAGAATGAAATTATTGAAGCAAGTGCTCGGCAGTTGTTATATGTAGTGATCGTGCAATAAAAGTAGCAATTCATTAGCTTTGGAACAATTTAATTTATGCATAATATTTGTTCTGTGTACCCGTACTGTTTTTGGACTGATAAAGAGAATTTCGCCTATATTATCAGGAGTGAGTCTCTGGGCAAGAAGATTCGCTATCTCATGTTCGCGTGGAGAAAGAAGGGAGAGAAGGCCTTCATCAGGATCACCGTTTAATATTTTATCTTTAAAGCTGTCAGGGAATGTTTTACTGAAGACCATTTCTCCTTTTATCACTTGCTGAATTGCTACAAGAAGATCACGAATGAGATCAGCTTTTAATATATACCCTTTAGCACCAGCCTTAAATGCACGCAGAATCGTATCAGGTTTGTCGTTCATTGTGTAAATGATAATGATTGTTTTCTCTGACAGGTCATTAATGTAGGGGATGAGATCAATACCACTGATGCCGCTCATGCTGATATCCAGAATTGCCACATCAGGTTGTGTCTTTTTTATCATGGGGAGTGCTCTGGTGGCGGAGTCTGATTCTCCAACCGTGATCATATCAGGTTGTCTGTCCACAACGGATTTTACTCCATGACGGATAACAGGATGGTCATCAATAATTACTACAGAAGTTTTGTTCACCAAGAGTGTCTCCCAGAATTTATATCAATCAGACTGGTATTATATCTGATAAAATATAGAGTATCAGAATATTTAGCTACTTGTCAAAGGTTTTTAGGTAAGATCATGAGTACGTTTTTATGAAAATTTGTAATTGAAAATATAATGAATAAGTCCTTTGAACTCATAGCTCCTTTCAAACCATCGGGAGATCAACCTGAAGCCATCGAAACTATTACAAGTGGTATTAATTCAGGTGCCAGAAGTCAGGTGTTACTCGGTGTTACGGGTTCCGGAAAAACCTTTACCATGGCTTCTGTCATTGAAAATGTTCAAAAACCAACTCTTATTATTGCACCGAATAAAACCCTCGCAGCCCAACTTTTTTCAGAATTCAAAGAGCTGTTTCCACATAATGCAGTTGAATATTTTGTCTCCTACTATGATTATTATCAGCCTGAGGCTTACATACCTTCATCTGATACGTATATTGAAAAAGATTCAGCAATCAATGACGCAATTGATAAAATGCGTCACTCCGCAACCCGATCTCTGCTTACACGAAGGGATGTGATTATTGTAGCTTCTGTTTCATGTATTTATGGTCTTGGATCACCTGAAGAATATAAAAACATGCACCTTTTTCTTCAATGTGATGAAGACTTTGCCCCGGAACAGGTGCAGCGCCGCCTGGTGTACATGCTCTATGAACGAAATGATATCTCGTTTCATCGAGGAACCTTCAGGGTACGTGGCGATGTGATAGATATCTTCCCTGTTCATGAAGAAGATAGAGCAATTCGACTTGAATTTTTTGGCGATACAGTCGAAACCATATCAGTTATAGATCCATTACGAGGTGTGGTCCTTGAACGGTTACAGGAATATACCGTTTTTCCAGGGAGTCATTTTGTCACCTCCAAGGATAGATTGCAGGTCGCAGTTGAGACGATTAAAGAAGAACTCATAGAAAGACTGGAATATTTTCAAAGAGAAAACCGACTTGTGGAGCTGCAGCGTCTGGAGCAGAAGACAATGTTTGACCTGGAAATGATACAGGAGCTTGGGTACTGCAATGGAATTGAAAATTATTCAAGGCATCTCACCGGAAAAGTGCCCGGAGTTGCACCTCCAAATTTACTTGATTATTTTGAGGAAGATTATCTTCTTATCATAGACGAATCTCATATAGGGGTTCCTCAGTTGAATGGTATGTATAATGGAGACAGATCCCGGAAAAAAACTCTTGTTCATTATGGCTTTCGTCTTCCATCCGCACTAGACAATCGCCCATTGCGTTTTGAGGAATTTCAGACTCGTATCAATCAGATAGTCTATGTGTCAGCAACACCTGGAGCTTTTGAAATTGAAGAGGCTGAAGGACGTCTGATTGGTCAGATAATAAGGCCCACCGGACTCCTTGATCCGAAAATTGAAGTACGACCTGCAACAAGTCAGGTGGATGATCTTTTAGAGGAGGTCAGGTTAAGGACTGATCGTAACGAGGCTGTTCTGATTACAACTCTTACTAAACGAATGGCTGAGGACCTTACTGATTATTATGAAAATCTTGGTGTAAAGGTGCGCTATCTTCATTCCGATATTAAAACATTGGAACGAATAGAATTAATAAGAGATCTCCGCAATGGTGACTACAATGTTTTAGTTGGTATTAATCTTCTTCGGGAAGGGTTGGATATCCCGGAAGTCTCTTTAGTGGCTATACTTGATGCTGATAAAGAGGGGTTTCTGCGTTCAGAACGATCTTTGATCCAGACCTGTGGCCGTGCTGCACGAAATGCTGAAGGACGGGTTATCTTGTATGCTGATGACATGACAGGGTCCATGGAACGCACAATAGAAGAAACCGAAAGAAGGCGTACAATTCAGAAAGCGTATAATCTTGAACATGGTATTATACCGGAAACGATAAAGTCTAAGGTGAAGGATACCCTCCAGAAACATTTGAAGGCCAGTGGGTATCAGGCTGCAGATGATCATTCCAGTTCACTGTTAACGGCAGCTGAAGATTTACCTGTTTACTTGAGTATCTCAGAACTAGAACAGGAGATTAAAAAATTGGAAAAAGAGATGCAAACTGCTGCTAAAGAGCTTGCTTTTGAAGAAGCTGCTGCCATTCGCGATAGAATTAAAGCACTACGGAAATTGGAGATTGAAATAGGATGAAAGACACTGTTGTGTATCGTCTCTTTCTGAAGGTTGTCCCCGTTATTTTTCAATGGATTTCAGTTTTGTTGTATTCTACCTGTCGAATTAATATCCATGGCCAGGAACATCGAGATCAGATAGATGCTCATGATGGACCTGCTATTGGGAGCTTCTGGCATTATTCTATTTTGTTTTCTATGTTCTTTCTAAGGAAAATTGGTGGAGTGGCAATGGTCAGTGCCAGCAAAGATGGAGAAATCGTAAGCAATATTGTAAAGAAAATGGGTTATGAGACAGTACGCGGTTCGAGGTCGAGAGGCGGAATTAAGGCCATGAAAGGGTTAATGAGGCATATTCGCCAAGGAAAAAATGCGGCTATTGTCGCAGATGGTTCACTGGGTCCACCAAGAGTTGTACAGGCAGGATGTGTCATGCTTGCCTCTCGTACAGGTGCTCCGATTCTCCCATTTCTCTGGTCCTGTAACAACTACAAGCGATTTGCTTCGTGGGATGGAACGAGCCTGCCAATGCCTTTTTCAAAGATCGAATTTTTCTATGGTGAACCATTAGATGTACCTCCAAAAATTAAATCTGATGGCATTGAAGAGTACCGATTGATATTAGAAAATCGTCTTAATGATTTATACACAGAGGCCTGGGGATTACAGGGTAAGATTACACATTAATACATAAGTAGATGAATATGACTAAAGGAATCGTTGTGGCCGGGCTTTCCGGAGGTTCAGGTAAAAGTGTTGTCTCTGTAGGATTAACAGCTGCATTTGCACAACAGGGTAAAAGTGTTGTTCCCTTTAAAAAAGGGCCGGATTACATCGATGCCGGCTGGATGAAGCTTGCAGCCGGAAGAAACTGTTATAACCTTGATCCCTACCTTATGAATGAAGAGATTATTCAGAACTCTTTTCTCAGTCATAGCGCCGGAGCTGATATGGTTGTTCTTGAAGGCAATCGAGGTTTGTATGATGGCGTAAATATCGAAGGAGGATATTCCACGGCAGAACTCGCTCTCTCGTTAAATCTTCCTATATTACTTGTGGTGAACTGTACCAAGACTACAAGGACGGTTGCCGCCATGGTACTTGGGTGCATGAAACTCGATGAACGTGTTAACATTTGCGGTGTTGTTCTCAATCAGATAGGTACGAAACGACATAAATCCATTGTGACACAGGCCGTTGAAAAATATACAGGATTACCGGTTCTTGGCGCTATCCCACGAATGAAACGTGATATCTTTCCCATGCGTCATCTGGGAGTCACTCCACATCAGGAATATGAGGATAGTGATGAGGCAATGCAGTTCCTGGCTGATATTGCTGCTGAAAATCTTGATCTTGATCGTATTCAGGAACTTATGGTTCCACTTGGTAAGAAGAGTCAGGGCAACCTGCAACCAAGAAATGTGGAAAAACTTCGAATTGGCCTCTTAATGGATGCAGCCTTTCAATTTTATTATTCGGAGAACCTGGAAGCACTCGAAAAGGAAGGGGCAGAATTAATCACCATTGATGCAATGACGGAAGAGGAACTGCCAGATCTTGATGGTCTTTATATCGGAGGCGGTTTTCCTGAAACAAGTGCTAAGAAACTTGCCGCTAATACCTCATTTCGCAATTCAGTGAAGGATGCTGCAGAAAGAGGGCTTCCAATATATGCTGAATGTGGAGGATTGATCTATCTTGGAAAATCAATAGAACTTGACGGCGAGGTGTATCCACTAGCCGGAATTTTCCCAGTTCGTTTTGGAATGTCACAAAAACCGCAGGCTCATGGGTATTCGATATTTGAAGTGGATGGTGGTAATCCTTTTTACGAGAAAGGCACGGAAATAAAAGGCCATGAATTTCGTTATTCAACGATACTGGAGTGGCCTGGTAATCCGGAAGATCTTACATTTAAGATGAAAAGGGGAGTCGGTTTCTCAGAGAAACGTGAAGGTTTGGTTTTTAATAATGTTCTTGCCCTTTATACTCATATTCATGCATTGGGCACACCTGAGTGGGCTGAAGGTTTTATGAGATGTTGTCGTAGGACAAAAAAATTCCCAGGTATATGAATCATATACCTGGGAATAGATTTTATTTCTGTATGATGTGGCTGATAATACCGCCTTGGTAATATCAGAGTAGTGTGACTTTATTCAGTGGTTTCCTTTGGCTGTTCTGTTTCAGTAGATGCTTCTTCCGATGTCTCGGTTCTTCTCAGTTCAACTCTACGATTTTTAGAACGTCCGGCGTCAGTTGCATTGTCCGCAATGGGATTAGTTGCACCATAGCCTTGTGCTTGAAGACGATCGGCAGAAACACCTCTTGCCACAAGATATTTGAGTACAGACTCAGCACGAATTGTTGAGAGTTGCAGGTTAGATTCAGCTTCTCCAATGGAGTCTGTGTGTCCAGCTATTTCCATGTTTAACGAAGGATTTTTCTGCAGGATATTTGCTGTAATGTTCAGCGAATCGTGTGCACTCTCAGCAAGTTCGGCAGTACCTAGCTGAAAATTGATTCCATCAAGTACCACGGTGGTTTGATCGTCTGCACAACCAGCTTTGTCGGTTGCTGCATCAGTTGCAGTATCGGGACAGAGGTCTAGGCTGTTTACGAGGCCGTCATTATCAGAATCTTCTTCACAGCCCTGCTCATTTACCTTGGCTCCCTCAATTGTTTCAGGACAGGTGTCTTTAGCATCAGACACACCATCGTTGTCACTGTCAGTGGTCATAAGCAGGAGTTGATCTCTTTCAGCTGTTAAGGCAGTAACTGTTCCCTGAAGGGTGCTGATTTGGTTTTGGCTATCAGACAGTTCCTGAGCAGCAGCGTCCTTTGCAGTCATAAGACCAGTAATTTCTTCAACCTGTGCGTCAGCTGTAGTTTTAACAGTTACAGCTTCTTCCATGAGCTGTGCAATCTTCTGTTCAAGTTCGACACTATTGTCAGCAGTTACCTGAGTGGTCAATTCTTGAATGGCCGCATCCTTTTCTGTAACAGCAGCCATGGAAGCGTCGAGCTGTTCTTTAAGGGTGTTTGATTCTTCCTGTGCAATATGAAGAGAAATCTCTGCCGAAGCTATTTTGACATCCAGTTCACTTTTTGCAGTTGTTATTGCTGTGGTTTGTGTATCAAAAGAATCTTGTAAAGAAATGATTTCCTGTGCTTGTTGTGCGCTGTTTTCCTGTAATTCCGAGAATTGTGCAGTGAGAATTTCGGCTTGCTCTTTGGCTTGAGTAAGCTCAGTCAGAGTTTCTGCGGCTTTTGCTGAAAGTGAGCTGTTTTCCTGTGAACTCTCCTGCAAGGTCAGCTTGGTTGTTTCCATTTCGGCAGTTAGCTGTGTAAGCTCGGCAAGTGCATTCTCAAGTGCTGACTTAGCTGGAACAAGCTCACTGTTAAGTGACTCATTTGTAGTCTGAAGTTCATTAAGGTTGGTTTCTTTTTTGGTGATATTCTCAGTCAAGGCAGAATTACTTTCCATTGCCTCACGTATCTGAAGTTCGAGTGCCGTTATTTTTTCTGTTAGTGCAGCATTATTTTCTTCGTTTTGAGTAATGTTCTGCGCTAATTCATTCTCTTTGTCGGTGAGGAAAGCCTTCATTTGGGCGAGTGCCTGGTTGGCCTCCACTTCAATGATACGAAGTTTTTCAAGCTCTTCGTTTAAGGCATGATTATCTATTTGTTGCTGTTGGTGTTTTGCCTGTTCAGAGGTGAATGCCTGCTCTTTATTTTGTAACTCACCTAAGAGACCTTGAATACGAGCACTCTGCTCGTTGATATTGGCCTGTAATGTGGAATTGTTAATTTCCAGCTCTTTTATTTGAATCATGGCCTGCGGGAGCTTTTTGTTTCTGGAAGTAGCATTATCCCGATTCATCTGTTCAATGAGAGCATTGACTTCCGAAACTATGGAAGAGTTGTTTTGACTGCTTGATGGGGGCTCCGAATAGGCAGGGTTACCGGAAAGTTGCGCAATTTTATCCTGAAGTCTGGCAAGCAATTTGGTTTTTACAGCTAATTCATCAAGTACCAGAGTCAGGTTCATAGCCTTGGTGGCATGTGCAGTTTCGGCAATACGCAGAATGTCCGCACTTGCTTCAAGCTTTTCACTATAAAAAGTTATGGCCTGATTCTTTTCTTTTAGTTCTGCCGTGAGTTGTTGTAATGCTTCTTTCTTATTATCCAGTGTAGCCTGAGTAGCATTAAGGTTTTCTGATGCCGTAATATTTTGTGTCTCTGCAATGGCCAGTTGACTCTGTTGCTCTTCACTTTGTTTGCTAAGCTGATTGAATTTTGCCAGTTCTTTATTGGCAATGGCAAGCTGTTCTTCAAGTTTCCCCTGAAGTTCCTTGAGGTTTTGAACCAGCCCTGCTTTTTCTGTCTCCAGAGTGGCGATACTGTTTGTGAGCTCAGGAAGGGTATTACTTATTTCACTATTCTTCTTTTTGGTACTTTCAACCAAAGCAGTCGTTTCATCCAGTGTTTGTTGGATGGTGGCGATAGTCTGTTCATTTTTAATTACAGTTTGTTCGATTGCTTTTTTGTCGAGGACAAGTTGAGCACTTTTTTGCATGTAAAAAATTAAAAATAACGAAACGACAAGTATTGCCAGTACACTGCTATAGATGATTTTTGATGTGTTTCCCATTGGAATTTCCCCGAAAAAAAAGTTTGAGCGATTTTATGAATTTGGGATAATTAAAAGCTTACCTTTAACAGGTAAACAAAATGACCTGCACATTGATAACCCTTATTGTTTCCAAATGCAAGTTCTCTGAGAGTCTGAAAGAGTGTCAAATGAAGAAAATCAGGATAATTAAATGATCAGATTATATGCAGAAATAGTGACCCGTTGTCCACTACTTCTGCATGGTGTTCCTAGTGATCAGTTGATTGTCGGCATTGTGCCAAGGACTTTTGCATTAATTTTTTCTTTTGCAGCATCGCTTGGCTCAGGTTTTGACCAGTGGATAAATGATTCCGTAACACGCATGAAATCACCATCATCTTTTTTACATTGGTCGCAAATACTTTCAGCTTGATCTC